>CAZTEE010000032.1:0-11506 GCA_964611775.1 uncultured Phycisphaeraceae bacterium
AGGCCGCCTTTTTCGACGGGGAGGTGCTCGCGGCGTTCCTCGGGGTATTCGAGGGCGCGGGAGGTTTTGCCCTTGTTCCAGGAGGTGGCGAGGTGCCGGAGCGTGATGCCGAAACCTTTGACGATCTCGGGGATGTAGACGTTTTCGAGCGGGCGCATCGGCGGCGTGCTGATGGTCACGATTTCTTCGTCGCGGATTGCCATGGCGCGGGGAGGATACGCCGGGCGGGAGCGGCCGTCGAACCGTCTACTTCTCCGCCGCGGCGTCTGCGGCGGCGGCGGCGCCTGCGCGGCGCTGGAACTGCTCGCGCAGGCGGATCGCGACCTCGGCGACCACGGGGTCGCCGCTCATTGCGGACTGTTCGAAGATCGGGTCATCGCCCGATTCGACGCGGTTGAAAAGGTACGTCAGGCGGACCACACGGTCGGCGTCGTCGCGGAGGGCGGCGACGGTGTCGGCGAGTTCGGGGAACGCCTCGACGCGGGGCAGCAGCCGAGCGAGCATCGCCCGCTCGAACCGGTCCGCGGAGTCGAGCCGTTTGACGAAAGCCTCTCCCGTCGCGGTCAGGAGCGAGCGCACGTTCTCGTTGTTGGGCTGGGCCTGGCGCACGAAGACGAGGTTGAAGGCGAGCATCGCCGACTCTGCGAGCCGGCGCCCGGTGGAATCGCGGATCAGGCTCGGCAGGTTGAAAATCCCGCCGGTCGGCAGCGCGATGGGCGTCCGGCGGGCGACGCCGGTCTCGGTCGTGACGGAGCGGATGCCCGCGGCGTGCTCGCCGTCCGGCCCGATGACGAAGTTCTGCGTCACACGGAACCGAAAAAGCCCGGATGTCAGCGTTGCGCGGTCGTTGATCTGCCCGAGCCGGCCCAGATCGGCGCGCGCGGTGACGCGCACGGACTCACCGGGCATCAGCCGAAGACGACGGTTGAGCGAGACGATTTCGGGCAGGAGTTGCTCGGCCGCATCGCGCACGCCGATCGTCACTCGCGGCGCGATGAGAACACTCGTCGCGATCGGCGCGGCGTCGCCGAGCGCCAGCGGAGTGGGGCCGACGTTCCGCAACGTCAGTTCGACAAGGACCGGGTCGAACGCGCGGAGCGTCTCGCGCGGCTGGGCGGCATGAATGTCGAGGAGGGCGCGCGGCTCGCGCACCATCGTGTCGATCGTCTCGGGAAGCGACGCGGCGTACGCCTCGAGCGCCCGGGCTGTCGAGGAAATCCCGACCGGTCGGCCAAGCAACGTCTCGAGCCTCGCCCGCGCCCACACGCCGAGCATCGTCCCCGGTTCGTCGAGCGCCAGCCGGGCAAGCCGATTAATCGCCGAATCACGATCGCCGACACGTTCGGCAGCGATCGCCAGCCCGACACGGGCGCGAGAGTCTGACTCCGTCAGCGGCGTGAGGAGCCGTTCCGCTTCTTCGCGGTCGCCGAGTTGTGCAGCGAGCAGCCCGCGGAAGAACTCGACGGGTTCGCCCTCGATCGCGCGGTCCTCGAAAGAGGCGATCGTCTCCGCGGCCTCCTCCTGGCCGACGCCCGCCCAGAGCCGGTTCCACAGCGTCAGACGCACTTCGCGCCGGAGTTCCGAACGGATGAAGGCGGGGTCGGGGTCGGACCCGTCGGCGGGGGATTGCAGCGATTCAAGCCGGGCCACTACTTCTGCCTCGATCTCTTCGAGCGTTTCCGCGGCTTCTTCGACGTCGCCGAGCGCCGACGCGATCGCAAGCCGGAGCGTGAGAGAAAGCCGATCGGGGCGGTATGGTGTGACGGAGTCGGGATCTTCGCCGGCTTTGACGGCCGCCTCGCGTTCCTTGCGGACCTGATTGCGAAGGACGGCTTCTAGATCGATGAGGTTGTCGAGCATCGGGCCGGCGCCTTCGATCGCCCAACCGGTAAGTAGGATTTGTCCGCGGACGGTGTCGGCGGCGGCGAGGTCGCCGGAGTCGAGGTACAGCCGGCGCGCGTGGCGGAAGAATCGGCGAGCGCCGTTGTGGGCGCCGTGCGCCAGCAGTTCCTCGGCGAGTTGATGATGGGCGGCGCCGTCGAGCGGATCCGCCAGGACCACGTTCGCCAGCATCTCAACACGGCTCAGCGGGTCCGCGACGCGGCTAAGTGTGTACATCGACGCCAGCGCCGCGGCGGACTTATTCGTGGGGTCGAGCCGGGTCGCCAACGACAGGCGATCCACGAAGCGGTCCTCGTCGCCGGTCTCACGCGCGAGAAGCGCAGAGTCGAGCGCGAGCCGGGATCGCACCGAGGGATCGAGCGCGTCGGCGCCCTCGGCCAGCAGGCGGTCGTAGGCGCGCTGGCGGTCCTCGGCGTTCTGGAGTTCACGCACACGCGCGCTGACGAGCCGGAGGAGGGCGACCGTGTCCGCCGGGTCCAGCCTGAGTAGCTGGCGGGTCGCGTCGATGGCGCGTTCTCGATCGCCCGCGTTGTGCCAGGCTTCGACGACCCGGCGTAGGATCTCAGGATCTTCAGGCCTCAGCCCCGACGCAGTTTCTAGCGCCAGGGCTGCGATGCGGAAGTCCGCGGGTTCCGGCGCTTCGAGCGCACGGAGATAAAGCACAGCGTCAGAGACGAGCCGATCGGCGACGACCGGGCGGAGTTCGCCCGTCGGGCGGGAGGGTGTCGGCTCCTGCGCCGGCGCCGGGGGCGCGAGGAAGAGGATCATCACGGCGGCGACGATCGCCGCGGCCGCGATTGGGCGTGACCGGTACATGGCTCTATTCATCGGGCGATCAGGGCCGCGACGCCCGCGGCCGCGAAGAGAAGCATCAGCCCGCCAGCAGTGGCTTCCAGCCCGACCACCCAGCGTCCGCGGGCGCGAGGGAATAACCGGTCGGCGACCATGACCTCGAACACAAAGACCCCCGCCGCGACCCCCGCCAGACCCCACAGAGTCATCGCGCGAGGCTCCCATGGGCCGAACCCGCCGGGCGAGGTCGCGAGGATCGCACCCCCGACTGTCAGCAGCGTCGCCCAGGCCCAGGCGGCGAGGACCAGCGATGCGGTCGTCGTGAAACGGAGCATTGTTCTCGGGCGTCTCCGGGCGGGCGGGGTCGATCATATTCATACTATCCGCTCCCGGCGTGATGGTTCGGCTCGACCGACGCCGACACCCGAACCGAGCGCCGACGCGGCCCCGCGACCGGCGATCGTTGACCCTCCCGCGGGCGAGTGATACTGTCGCCCCGGCCTCGGGTTCGGCGCCGCGACGGAACCGATCCGCTAACGCCGACACACACAACACCGGCCGCTCGCGCCGGACAGGATCCATACGCCGTGATGATGCTACGTCTTCGACGCCTGGGTGTTTGTGCGATCCTCACTCTCGGGCTGTTCGTCTCCACGCCGGCGCGCGGACAGGCCGGCCTGCCGATCAATTCGCTGACACTCAGCCCCTCCGACCAGAACTCGATCCGCTCTTACATCCAGCAGCACACGCCGGGGTTGAGCAGCGGCCCCCACACCCAGGCCCAGACCGCGCGCGATCGCCTGATCGAACCCGTGATCGGCGCCGCGAGCGTCGAGTTCAGGCTTTATTACAGCCAGCAGATCCTCCCCACTATCGATCAAGTTATTCGAGAGTCAACCGACCCCTGGCGCTTGCAACTCTCGCTGACAGTCGTCGGGGCTGTCGCGACGGACGCCGCCCTGGAACTCGCGCTCAGAATTATCGACGACGATCGTCCCGCGGTCCGGCTCGCAGCGGCGCGAGAGTACGCGACACTCCTCGACCAGGCCGATCAGAACCGGGCCGCGATCCAGCAGGCCAGGCTTACCACCGCGGTTCAGAGGATCGCCCGCGCCTTAGCCGAGGAACACGATCCACTCGTTGCGGGCGAGTTCGTCAAGGCGCTCGCTACGCCGTTCCGCACAGCTTCGATCCAGAACGAAACGCTCCCCGCGATGGGCGTGAGCCTCGCGGCGTGGCTCGACACTAACTCGCCTGATAGTTCCGGCGACGACCTGCTCGAAGCCGTCTCGATGACCTTGCGGGCGGTTAAAGTGACGCGCGACCAACTCATCCGCCGCCATCGCGCCGGCGATTCACCCCTGGCGATCAACGACGCCGCGACCAGGCTCGCAGTCTCGGCTGGTTCTCTCGCCCAACGCGCCTCCCGCGATGATTCGCTCGACGACGACGGACGCACGCTCGCCCGACGCCTCGCCGACGCGTCGAAGACTCTGACCGACCTCGCCGCGGAACTCGGGCGACGCTGACACAGCCGGTCGCAGCCGACGCGGCGTGTGTTGCCGGAATAGTTATCGCTCGCTAACTTCCCCGTCTGACCAGACTTCTCCAGTCGATCGTCATGAAACACATAACATCGGCCCTTATCGTGACACTCGTCGGCGCGCCCGTCGCGGGCGCCGACGTTTCGCTAGATCCCGCCTCCGATCGCGCCTCGCTCCTGCTCGACGGCCTGACCATGCGGACCGTCGACGCCCTCGCGCAGGATTCGCTCGCCGTCGCCGAGTTCGCCCAAGGCGGAACCTGGTGGTGGTCCGTCGGCGCGGGCGGGCAGCTCGGCGGGCGCCGGCTCGATTCCGCCGTCACCGGCAACGTCCAGTTCCACTACTTTCTGGTGGACAACTTCGAGATCGGGCTTGAGTTCAGCGGCCACTTCTTCGACCAGCCCACCGGCGGGGACGCCATCGGCGTCGGGTTCAATCCCAACTTCCGCTGGCACTTCTTCAAACGCGACCGCTTCACCGTCTTCGTCGACGGCGGCGCCGGCATCCTCGGCACAACCGACGAAGTCCCCGATCGCGGCACCGAGTTCAACTTCACTCCCCGCGCCGGCCTCGGACTAACCTGGCAGCCCGGCGAAGGCGCCATGCGCATAATGTTCGGCGCCCGCTGGCAGCACGTCTCAAACGCCCGGATCGACGGCTCCGAGCGCAACCCCGGCATGGACAACGCCATGGTCCATCTGTCTGTAATGTTCCCCTTCTGACTTTCCCTCGCTCCACATCATTACAACAAATCAAAGCCCAGGGATCCATCCCCCGGGCTTTTTCAGTACTCAAATCGTCGAACACGAAACCTACCCGATGAACCGGAAGCACATCGGATACCTGTAGAACTCCCCGTGGTGGGCCGCGACCGCGCCGCGGATGCACCCGAATAGCCGCAGCAGCGGGATCCCGATCAGCAGGATCACCATCCCGACCCCGATCGGGCTGAGCACCAGCCCGATCACGAAGTAGATCATCAGCGTGATCTGGAAGTTGAGCGCCTCGCGGCCGTGGTCGTCGAGGAACGCCGAGTCCTTCCGCCGGATCGCCCACATCACGCCGGTGATGATGAGCGCGACCACGCTCGTCACCCATTCGAGCATCGAGATCAGCCCGACGAGGTGCAGGAAGATCGCGTAGGTCCGCTCTGTTTCGCCGGCGGCTGAATCTCTGACCCTGCCGAAGCGCCCCTCGTTTTCGGCGTTCATATTCATCGCAGCATGCATCCCAGCGCCCTCACAAATGCCGGCGGACCGACCCGCCGGGAACCTCATTGGGCAAGGCCGAGGTGAACTTTCACCATCCACACCGGGCGCCGAGCCGGGCGTGCGCTAAGATTGTGGCGATGCCCAGCGTCCCGTCCAGTCCGACCCCGCCCGGCGAGCCGCTGCCCACGGTCGCGCTCACCATGGGCGACCCGCTGGGCGTCGGGCCGGAGATCGTGGTCAAGGCTCTTTCCGACCCGAAACTACGCCGGCGTGCGAGGTTCGTGGTCTACGGGATGGCCGAGCCGATGCACTACGCCGCCGACCTCGCCGAGATCGAGCCGTACTGGCGCCGGGTCCAGCATGATTCGCCGATCGCCGACACCGCGATCGGGGCGGGCGTGACGATCCGCGACTACGACGAGTACACCAACGCCGGCTCGCCCGGGCGGACCGCCCCCTCGGCGGGCCCGTCCCGGCTAGGCGGGCACTCGTCGTTCCGTTTCGTCGAGGACGCGATCTTCGATTCCGCCCGCGACACCGCCGACCCTCTCCGGGTAGACGCGATCGTCACCGCGCCGATCTGCAAGGAGTCGTGGAACCTCGCCGGCCGGGGCCGATTCCCCGGGCACACGGAACTGCTCGCGCTGCGCTACCGTGTCCGTCGCAGCGCGATGATGTTCGTCTCGCCGACGCTCAAGGTCGTGCTCGTCTCGGCCCACGTCCCCCTGATGGAGCTCCGCAACGCTCTTACGATCGGCCGCATATTCGACCCGATCGACCTCGCCAACGACGCCATGCGCGAACTCGGCTTCGAGCGGCCCCGCATCGCGGTCTGCGGCCTGAACCCCCACGCCGGCGAGGGCGGCCTGCTCGGCGACGAGGAAGAAAGACTCATCAAACCCGCAATCCGCGTCCTCAACGACGCCGGGATCGACGCGCGAGGCCCGTTCCCCGCCGACACTATCTTCTCCAAGGCGCTCGCCGGCGAGTTCGACCTCGTCGCGGCGATGTACCACGATCAGGGGCTGATCCCGATCAAACTGCTCGAATGGAAGCGGGCTGTTAATGTTACATTGGGCTTGCCCGTCATCCGGACAAGCCCCGACCACGGGACCGCGTTCGACATCGCCGGCAAAAATGCCGCCGACGAATCTAGCATGACGGCCGCGATCGAACTCGCGCTCGATCTGACGCTCGGCCGGCGCACCCGCGCCGCTCAGTCCGCGATGACGACCGAGCGCTGATCCAGGGCTGCGGCCTGCGCCAGGAGGTGCGGGCCGATCTCTTCGGCGATCGCGGAATACCGCACCCAGTGCGCGCTCAACCCCACAAGAATCCCGAGACTGATCCACGCGCACCACTCCGCGCCCGATCGGCGCCGGATCGCGTACAGCGCTCCGCCCGAAATGAGGATCGACAGAAGTTTGAAACGGACGAGTTGAGGCGCCCCACCGAGGTCGATCATCGCCCGCGCGAGCGGGTTCATCTCGACTATCCCCGTCGACCGCGCGTACGTCAGTGTGAAGGCGAGGTCGAGCACCCCGAGCGTCGCGGCCGCGAGCACCAGGACTACCACACGTCGGGCCCGCGCGTCACCGACGGGGTCCGCAACCGCGACTCCCGACGATCGCCGCAGCCGGGCGTCTTCCCGGCCGATAAGACTAAAGCGGAGCGGATTGGCCACGCGGTCGCCCTCCGAGGGATGCTCTTCGGCGGTTGCGGGCGAGCGCTTGACACCCGCGTCGCCGTCGCGGGCCGTACAGTTGTCGCGGGCGTCACATCCCGCCGATTTTCTGGAGCCGACATGCCGGACAGAGACCCGAGAACACGCCCGCCGCGACGCCGCGCTCTACGCCCGCTCGGCGTGCTCGCCGCGCTGTTCTTCGGCGCCGCCGAACCAGCCGGCGCTCAGGTCATCCAGAACCCGGTCTATGTGGACGACTCCACCGCCGCCGCGGACGCGATCGCACAGGCCCGCGCCCGGCTCGCAGCCGGGGACGCCACCGAAGCCGTCCGGCTTCTTCAGGAAGTCCTCGAAGCCGAGGGGGATCGGCTTCTACCGTCCGACGGCGACCAGGATCTCTTCGTAACGGTCCGCCGCCGCATCCACAGCGAGATCCTCGATCGCCCGGAACTGCTCACGCGACACCGCGCCCTCTTCGGCGCCGCGGCGGAGGCCAGGCTTAACACCGGCGATGAAGCCGGCGTCGCCCGCTCATACTTTCTCACGCCCGCCGGCCTCGACGCGACAATCCGCCTGGCGGAACGCCGCCTCGAAGCCGCGCAGTTCGACGCCGCCTGGCGCACGCTCGAGCCTGCTGTTTCGCACCCGGATTTCCTCGGCGAGCGCGCCGCCCGCGCCGCGGCCCTCCTCGACCGCACACGCACTTACACCGAGTCCCGCGGCGCCGACCTCCTCGCCGCGCGCTTCGCCGATTCGCTCGGGACACCCGGACCCGCGGACGCGCCCCTCCTGCCCGCGCCGCCGCTGAACCTCGGCCTGAGCACTCTCGAAATCGGGCCGAACGTCGCGCTCGACGACCTAGTCGCGCGACCGCTCGCGTCCGCTCCGATGCCACGCCCCGCGCCCAGCGCCGAACCCGACCAGCGCAGCACGCCGACACGCCGCGCCTCCGGCCGCTTTACACCGCTCCATTACGTCCTCCCAACCGTCACGCCCGACGCCGTCTATGTAAACGACGGCCGCAGCGTCTCGGCGTACGAACGATTCACGCTCGGGATGATCTGGCGGACGGACTACGCCGAAGACGAACGGCGCACTCAGACATCGCACGTGACCAGCGGCCGCAACGCCATAGAAGACCTCGCCGCCGTTGCGGTTTCCGGCCGATTCGCAGTAGCCGTCGGAGGCATCGCTACCCGCGGCGTGCGCGAGGACGACGACCGCGCACACGCATTCGACGCGCGAACCGGCATGCGCCGCTGGTCCGTCTCCGTCGATGAAATTTCTCCCCTTCTCGCCGAAGGATCTTTCCGCGGGCCCGCGGCGATCGACCAAGGCTCCGCCGTCCTCGGCGTGATGAAGTCGATCAAAGAAAGGCGCCTGCTCAGTTTCTATCTCGTCGGCCTCGACCTCGTGACCGGACGGACGCGCTGGATACGCCCGCTCGGGAGTTCGGGAACGCTGCCCTACGGCGCCGTCGCAAAGATCGCCGACATCCCCGCACTCTCGGACGGGCTTATCTATCAGATGGACTCCCTCGGGTTCATCGCCGCCACCGACACCGTCACCGGCGATCTCCGCTGGATACGCCGTCTGCCCGTTCAGAACACGATCAACCCGATCCGCAGAACTTGGGACGGCTCGCGACCCGTCGTGCACGCCGGAGTCGTTTATACCACCACGCCCGACCGCCGCAATGTGCTCGCACTCGACGCCGAGACCGGGCAAATCCTGTCCAGCCGGCCCGCCTCGGACTTCCGCGACCCCGAATACCTCCTCGCCGCCGACGGCCACATCGTCGCCGTCGCGGAGGAACGGATTACATCATTGGCGTTCGATCGTTTCACCGACGGCTCCGCCTCCCCAGCGCTCATTCTCGAAGCGCGCGGCTCGTCGATCGACGGGCGAGTCGCGGTCGCCGGCCCGCGCGTGCTCGTCCCGACCCCCGAAGGCGTGCGCGTGGCCCGCGCCGACGCCGCCGGCCCGGAGGAAGCCCGGCTCGCCCCGCTCGACCGCACCGGCAACCTCGTCGCGCTCGTAAGCGAACTCGTCGTCGCCGACGCCTCGAACCTGCACACCTATCTGATCTGGGACACCGCCGAGCGCGTCCTCCGCGAACGCATGGCCGCGTCGCCGCACGACCCCGCGCCCGCAGTAACTTTCGTCGAACTCGCCCACCGCGCGGGCCGCAACGACAGGATCCTCCCCGCGGTTGACGCCGCCCTCGCCGCGATCGCGCGCAACCCGCTGGACGATCACAACGCGAGGGCGCGGTCTCGGCTCTTCGAGTCGCTCTGGTCGATGGTCGCGCCGGACGACCGTCGCGGAGCCTCGCCAGGAATACCGCCCGACCTCGAACCGGCGCTAATAGACCGGCTCGGTCAGGCAGCCTCGACCCCGCCGCAGCGCGTCCGCTTCCTCCTCGCCGAGGGAGCGATCCACGAAGCCAACGACGCCGGCGAACGCGCCGTCGCCGCCTATCAGCGCATACTCGACACGCCGACTCTCTCTGAAACTAAGTTTGAATCCGGCGGCGTCGAAGCCCGCGCCGACGCCGAGGCCGCCAAAGGCCTCTCCAGAGTCCTCCGCCGTCACGGCGCCGCGGTCTACCGCGCCTTTGCCGCCGAGGCCGACCGCGCGCTCGCAAGCCTCGGCACGCAATCAGACCCTTCCCTCTTCGCCGCGGTCGCAAAGCGATACCCCGTCGCGCCCGCGGCGTCCCGCGCCTGGCTCCGCGCCGCCGAGCAATACGAACGCCAAGCCCGGCCCAGACGCGCGCTCGCCGCGCTAGAGGACGCACACGCCGCCGCCGAAAACTCGCTCGAACGCGACCCCGAGTTCCTCGGCGAACTCACCGGGCGACTCATCGTCGCCCTCATCGACACCGGACGGCTCGAATCCGCCGCCGCCGCCATCCGCCGCGCCCGCGAAACTGTAATACCCGGCATGATCCCGACCGTACGCGGCGAGACCGCGTCGCTCGACTCGCTCGCCGAGCGCGTCCGCGCACGTCGCGCAAGCGCCGGTCGGCTACCCGACATCGGCCTGCCGCCGGAGAACGCGCGGACAGAACTCCTCGCCGGCTGGATCGTCGAACGCACGCTGATAAGCCCCGACGCCCAGCCCACGACCGAGTCCGTCCTGCTCCGCAGCGACGACGCGCTCGCCCTCTTCCGCACTAACCACACCGGCGGCGTGCGCGAGGTCTGGCGCGCCCCGATGCAAGCCGGCGCCGTCACACTCGCCAACACCTGGGACGCCGTGTACATCCTCGAACCCGGCGAGCGCGTCCGGCGCATAGTCCGCATCGACCGCGACACCGGCGCCGCAGTGTGGCGCGGCTCTTTGTCGAACGACTTCATCCCCGCCGACGCCACCGGCCTCGTCACCTCCGGCGTCTTCGTCGCGATCGACCACCGCACGATGGCGTTCGTCCGGACCGACGGCGCCGCCGAAGCCATCGACCTCGGCTCGGGCGCTCGGCTCTGGTCGCGCCCCGCGATACTCCCCGCCGTCGCCGACGCCGCCGCAGACGCCGACACGCTCCTGATCATCGGCAGCCTCGACCCCCCGCAACGCGGCCGCGACGCCGAGAACGCTCGCCCCGCCGCTCTCACACTCGACCTCCGCACCGGCGAAACCATCGACCGACTCGAACCCGCACTCGGCGCCCTCCGCTGGGCCAGGCTCACTTCCGACGGCGTGGCCATCCTCGGCGGCGACGCCGGCGTCCTCGCATACGACCTCCTCCGCGAACGTCAGCAATGGCTCGCCGAAGACCTCGTCGGCGTCCGAACCATCGACGCCTGGCCCGTCGGCGACCGCGTAATTATCCTCGGCGACGACGCCAGCCTCTGGCAGATCGACTTCGGCGACGGACGCCCGCACGCTCGGGCGCTCGACACACTCGGCCGGCTGACCCGCACCATACAGATCGGCGAAAGCCCGCGAATCGCGGACACCGGCTCGCACCTCGTCGTAACATCGCTCAACGGCGTGCTGGCGTTCGACCGCGCGGGCGAACTCGTCGGCGCCGACCGCCGCGCCGACGATCTGCCCGTCGCAATCGGCGCGATCGGCGCCGCCTACGCCGTCACCGCTACGATCAACCCCGCATTCGTCGACGCCGGCGCCCTCTGGCACGATCTCTACATAATCAGCACGCCGTCCGGGTCGCTCGCACAACGGCGCCTGATCAACCTCGAAGCACGACCCGACCGCGTCGCGATCCTCGACGGCCGCATCCTCATCTCAGCCGGCAAAGCCGTCCTCGTTATCGACGCCCCGGCCCAGTGATCAAACCCACTCGCCGCGGATCGCCGACCACGTCGCGCGGAATCGCTCGGCCATAACCTCGAGCGCCGACGGGATCA
>CAZTEE010000032.1:11516-13364 GCA_964611775.1 uncultured Phycisphaeraceae bacterium
TACGGCACCAACGAGAAGCAGCCCTTCGCGGTGATCGACCCGGTCGATCACCCGCACCCGCCCCACCACGCTCATAAAATTAACATCGCCGCTCCACCGCGGGACGACGTGCGCGTGCAGGTGCCCGGGCAGCCCCGCACCCGCCGCCGATCCCTGATTGACCCCCATGTTAACGCCCTGAGGCTCCAGAGTCCGCTCGACCAGCTCCACCGCGAGGTCCGTCAATCGCCACAACGCCGCACGCTGCTCCACCGAATAATCCATGAGACGCGGCCTGGCCTCCCCCAGCGCCGCCATAAGGTGCCCGCCCGCGTAAGGATATAAATTTTGTAGAACCATACCGCCCGTCGGCCCCGCGCCCAGCCTCGCGATGACGTGGTTCTCGTGGTCCTTCGCCGGGTCCGCCCAGTAGCCGGCGAGGAAGTCCGGCAGCGTCGCCGCGCCGCCGCGCGTCGCATCCGCCGACAGTTCCTGCATGTACCGATCGCGCCACGGCGCATGCAGCGAGATCGGATCAGTATCGTTCGGCGATCGTTCGTTCCGCCCGGACATGCCGCGCAGCGTACCATCCCGCCATGCCCGCTCAAACGCGCGCCAAGCAACTCGCCGCCCCCCCCACGCCGCTCGCCGTCATCGACGCCGGTCGGCTTTCGTACGACTCCGGCTTGACGCTCCAGCGCGACGCCGTCGCCGCGGTCCTCGCCGCCCGCGAGACTCGCCCGATGGTCGGTCGGCTCATTCTCGTCGAGCACGACCCGCCCGTCGTCACCATCAGCCGCCGACCCGACGCGCGCAGGCACCTCGTCGCCTCCCCGGAACTCCTCACAAAACTCGGCGTCGAGGTCCGCGAGACCGATCGCGGCGGCGACATCACGTACCACGGCCCGGGCCAACTCGTCGCCTACCCCATACTCGATCTTAATACTCTTGGACTTAATCTACACGCATATTTGCGTTTCCTCGAGGACATCGTCATCGACCTCTGCCGATCACTAGGCGTCGACGCCCACCGCGACGTTTGCGCCACAGGCGTCTGGGTCCGCGGTGACCCCGGTCGCGCCGACACCACCTGCCCCGGAACATCCGCCGGCGCCAAAGTCTGCGCCATGGGCGTCCGCGTCCAACGATGGATCACCTCCCACGGCCTGGCCCTCAACGTCAACACAAACCTCGATCACTTCAAACTCATCGTGCCCTGCGGCCTGGCCGGCCGACGCGTCGCCAGCCTCGCCGAACAACTCGGCGACGCCTGCCCGACGATGGAGAAAATCAAATATATCCTGGCTGATTATTTTATATTACGAACACAGGAATTTACAGAAAAAAGAACCGCCGCATCCGACGCCTGACCAGGCAAAAAAAGATTAATTCCCGCGCCGCAGTTTCTGACCCTCTCTCCCACCGGGAGAAGGCCGGGAAGAGGGGCATCCGGTGCTCGGCGCATATCGCGCACTTTGCTCCCCCAAGCCCAGGGATTTCATCCCTGGGCTTTAGTCGTGTGATACAACACATGTTTAACATCAACTCGAACCCGATCGGAGCGAAGGTCCGGCTTGACGCGCCCGCGACACACTCGAGACTCCGTTTCCGCGTACTGTTCGCGCGTGAGTGTCGCCACGCACACGCCTGTTCTCCCGGTCGAGACTCTCGCCTTGCTCACCCCGGCGCCGGGCGAGACGGCTGTCGATTGCACCGTGGGCCTCGGCGGGCACGCCGCCGCGATCGCCGACCGTCTCGGCCCGCGCGGGACGATCGTCATTAATGACCTGGACCCCGGGAACCTCGTACGCGCCGCGGCCCGCATCGCCGACCTCCCGGGCGCCCCTCGGGTGGAGCCGATCCACGGCA
>CAZTEE010000033.1:0-13210 GCA_964611775.1 uncultured Phycisphaeraceae bacterium
GGTCCTCGCGGCGCGCGACCCGGACGCCGTGTTCTGCGTCCTCACCGCCGATCATCTCATCGAGCCGATCGACCGATTCGCGGAATGCATCGAGACCGGATTCGCGCTCGCCGAGCGCGACCCTAACCGTCTTATAACTTTCTCAATACGCCCCGCGTTCGCCGCGACTGGGTTCGGCTATGTCGAACGCGGGGGACCGATCGACACCGGCGCGAGGCCCGCGGCACACACGGTCGCGCGCTTCGTCGAAAAGCCCGATCGCCCGACCGCAGAGCAATACGTCGCGTCGGGAAGGTTCGGCTGGAACAGCGGGATGTTCGTCTGGCGCGCCGCGGCGTTTCTCGACGCGGTCGAACGCTTCCGTCCGGATGCGCACGCCGGCCTCGTCGAGATAGCCCGCGCGTGGGGCACGCCGAGGCAAGCCGCGACTCTCGCGCGTGTGTATCCGGATCTGCCGAAGATCAGCGTGGATTTCGCGGTGATGGAGCCGGCGTCGGCGCCCGGGTCCGGCATCGAGGTCTGCACC
This sequence comes from uncultured Phycisphaeraceae bacterium, assembly GCA_964611775.1. Lineage (GTDB taxonomy): Bacteria > Planctomycetota > Phycisphaerae > Phycisphaerales > UBA1924 > J020. The sequence goes on from CAZTEE010000033.1 coordinate 527, forward strand.
GTCGAGATGGATCTCGACTGGCGCGACGTGGGGTCGTGGCCGAGTTTTGCCGAGACTCTCGACGCCGACACATCGGGCGTGCGCGCCAGCGTCCCGGCCGACGGCGCCGTCACGCTCGGCTGCGGTAATACTCTAATCGTCAGCGACGACCCCGGGCACACAGTCGCCGCCCTCGGTGTATCCGGCCTCGTCATCGTCCATACCAAAGACGCGACGCTAGTAATGCCCGCAGCCGACGCAGAGCGATTGAAAGAACTTCATTCAATGCTGCCCGAGCGCCTGCGATGATCGGGCGGACCCTCCGCGCGGTCCTCGGAACGATCCTAGGCGTGTGCGAACTCGCGCGCCTCGCGTATGTCACACGTTTCCGCCTCCGCGGCGGGTACTGGCGCTGGCGCACGGAGACCGCGTTCGGTCGCGGCATGCCCGCGTCACGCCGGGAACTCGTCCGCCGGACGCTCGCCTACGCCCGCTGGGCGCGGTCTATCCGCAGAATGAGCAGGTGACGATTGTTATTTTACGCCGCGGTCAGTGCACCATCAGGACGGGCGCGCCGACGCGCGCCAGCACTTCCGCGGTCGTCCCGCCGAAGCCGAAGAAAAGTTGATGCAGCCAGGAGTCGGGGTACGCGCCCATGACGATGATCGCGTACCCGGCGTGCTCGGCGGCGTCGGTGATCTGCTCGGCCTCGCTCTTGCCCTCGGCGCCGTAGGACACTACGGGAGCGCCGTCCGAGAGTTCGTGGGCTCGGTCGAGGGCGTCATCTAATGTTGTGTTTCTGCTCGACGCCGCGAGCACGGTCAGCGGCCAGCCCGATTTCTCCGCGAGCCGCTTGCCCTCGGCGAGTGCCCGCTTTGAAACCGCCGAACCGTCATACACCGCGAGCACGCGGTTCACCGGCCGCAACGGCCCGCTCGCGACCAGCACCGGGCAAGGCGACTTCTTAATAAGAGACTTCGCGCTCGACCCCAGCCCCGCCCGCGCGAACCGGCCCTTCATCCCGATCGCGATCACGTCCTCCGCACCCGCGAGGTCAACCAGCAGCGGGATCAGCAGCCCGACCTCGGTGCGCGACTCGAACGCGATCGACCGCTGCGCGCAGACCCCGGCGAGTTCGGCGAACTCGCGCTCGAAACGGGATCGCTCGGCCTCTTCATCCCGACGGGCGAGGTCGTCGTACTCCGCCATCGCGGGGGCCGCGTCGATCCCCGCCATGCTCTCTGCGACGATCGGGGGAGCGACCGGTTCGAGCACGTGCAGCCCGACGATCGACATGCCGATCGCCTCGGCGAGCATCGCGCTGTACGCGAACGCCTCGCGCGCCAGTTCCGAGCCGTCGTACGCCACGATGATGCGTCCGGGCATTGCAGCCTCCTTCGCCAGCGTGCAGTGTAGACGCGCGACCGCTCCGACGCCGACCGCCGCCGGTCGCCCGCGACGGGTACAGTCCGCCCGTGAACGACCTCCCGCTCATCATCTTCGCGCTGATAGCTGCGATCTGGCTGATCGCCGCGGCTCGGCAATCGCTGCTGCTGCGGGCGCTCGAAACATTGCCGGAACTCGCCGGCGCTATGGACGACGCGACCCCGGCGCCGAGCGTCGCGGTGGTGATCGCCGCGCGCGACGAAGCCGGGCACATCGAGGCCGCGGTGAGATCGCAACTCGCGCAGGTCGGCGTCGATCTGCGCGTGCTCGTGGCGGACGACAGATCGACAGACGACACGCCGAGGATCGTCGCGCGGCTAGCCGCGGCAGACGAGCGTGTCGAGCACGTGCGCATCGAGGAACTCCCCGCGGGCTGGCTCGGCAAATGCCACGCGCTGCACACAGCCGCCGGTCGCGTCCGCGCGGAGTGGATCGTCTTCGCCGACGCCGACACGGAACTTTCGCGCCCCGACACGCTCGCGCGGGCCGCGGCGTTCGCGCGCGATTCGAACGCCGATCACCTGTGCCTGTTCCCGCGGATGCCCGCGCGTACGCGCTGGGCCCGCGCCCTGGCGACCGCGTTCTTCCTCGCGGCCCTCGACCGCATCGCCGGGCTCAACAGCGACCGTCCCGGCGCATATTTCGGCGTCGGCGCGTTTAATATGGTCCGGGCAACGAACTACCACGCCGTCGGCGGGCATTCGGCGCTTCGGCTCGAAGTCCTCGACGACGTGCACATCGGCGGGTTGATCCGACGCGCCGGCGGCGTCTCTCGCGCACGCGCCGCATTCGACGCCGTAACCACGACCTGGGGCGGGACCGTCCCCGAACTTATTTCCGTTCTTGAAAAAAATATGTTCGCCGCGACGGGGTATCGGCTCTGGCTGGTCGCGCTCGCGACGCTGGCGTTCGCGGCGCTGTGGATCCCCGCGGCGGTCGGGCCGATCGCTGCGCTCGGGCTTGGTTCGTGGGCGCCGATCATGCCCACGGCGGCGATGCTGATCGCCTCGGCTCCCGCCGGGACGCTGGCGCGCAGACTCGGGTTCTCGCGTTTTGAAGGCGCGCTCGCGCCCGCCGTCCTGCCCGCGATCATTTACGCCGGCTTGCGCTCCACGTTCCTGACCATGCGTCGCGGCGGGGTCCGCTGGCGCGAGACTTTTTACCCGCTCGCTGAACTGAAAAAAGACCGACGCGCCCGCACCGGCCGTGACACCGGCGGCTGACAGCCGGCATCTCTCGAGGCGGGGTTCCCGCAGCGCTTGCACATATTTGTAGCATCTACTACATATACCGCTCGCGGGCGCGCCTTCGCCGCCCGGCCTGATCACACTTAGGAGGCACAGATGCTCACGCTCCCGGATCGAATCACTACTGTGCTAGCAGTTACATTCGCCGCGATCTTCCCAGGAGCCGCGTCGGCGCGGGACTCCGACGCCGCCGATCGGGCATCGCTGATCCCGTTTGTAAGCCGAGCGCCGGTGGACGGGCCGCTCATCGGAGATCGGCCGGACTTCACCGAGAGCACGGACGCGGTCGCACGGGGCTGGGTGCAGATCGAAGCGGGGTACACGTTCACCTACGACGGCGGTGCGGGCGGGTCGCGCTCGCACTCGGCGCCGGAACTGCTTACGCGCGTCGGGCTTGCGACCGGCATCGAACTCCGCATCGCCTGGCCGACCTACACGCGCGTCGACGCTTCCGCCGGCGACGCGGACGGGCTTGAGGACTTCGGGCTGGGCGTGAAGATCAAACTAATCGAGCAGTCCGGTTTCATCCCCCACTTCGGCGTGATCGCGGAGTTCTCCGCGCCGACCGGCGCCGACGACCTCTCGTCCGACGGCTACGACCCGACTTTCAAACTCCTCTGGGCGTACGACCTGACCGAACGTGTCGGCGTCTCTGGGAATATCAACTTTTCGAGCCTGACCGAGGACGACGACCGGTTCTTCCAGGCCGCCGCATCGGTGGCGCTGGGCGTCGCGCTTTCCGACCGTGTCGGGGCGTTTGTCGAATACTTCGGCTTCTACCCCGCGGGCGACAACACCGACGACGCGCACTCGATCAACACCGGGCTGACTTATCTCTTCAACAACAACTTCCAGGTGGACGCGCGCGTCGGCTGGGGTCTGAACGGTCAGGCGGACGACTTCTTCGCGGGCGCGGGCTTCGCCTGGCGTTTCTGAGCGATCGGCGTCAGCGCCCGGTTGTCCTTTTTCATGATGAAGCAGTAGTTGAAACCGCGGAGAAAGAAGTTCTCCTCCACTGCCGCCTTGCGCCAGTTCCCCTGCTTGAGTTTCGCGTTCTTGCGCGCGACGCAGATGATGTCCGCGGGGACGAAACGTTCGCGGAGCAGCGCGAAGAGTTCGAAGCCGATCGGCTCGAAACTCGGCGCCGGGGGCTTGCGTTTCTTGTACGAATCGCTCACGTACAGCGCCATGTAACGCCGATCGCGGAGCACGCGGTCGATCTCGGCGACCACGGCGCGCATGGCGCCGTAGTACGCGTCGCGCGACTCGAAAACATCGATCCTGCCGATGCACGCCGGGTCGTCGGAATAATCCACGTGCGTCGAGTACGGCGGGTCGATGAAGACGAAATCGAACGACTCGTCCCCCGCGGGGATCGCGCGCGCGTCGGCCCGTTCGATGTCCGGTCGTGACGGCGCGAGGTCGTACCCCGAGCCCGCGCGATCGAGGTCGCGGCAGACGTCGAGCGTGGTTCCCGAGCCGCACATCGGGTCGAGGACGCGGTCGCCCGGGCGTGTGTAGCGAGACAGGAGTTGCCAGATGACCCAGGACGGCGTGGCCCCGACATAATTTTTATCGCCCTGCATCCCCGAGCCGTAGTGCTGGCTCGGGTATTCCCAGAGCGTGGTCGGGAAGATCGATAGGGGCGGCTTGCGCGGGCCTCGTTTCGATCGGCGCGGCTCGGCGGGGCGCGACGGCGTGGTCGGGTCGGTCATCGCACCGCGTCCGTTATCGCAGCGACCACGCGGGCGCGAGCGTCCCCGAGCGAGAGATCGAGCCTGGCGCCCGCTGCCTGGGCGTGCCCGCCGCCGCCGAGCGTCCGGGCGACGCGGTTGACATCCACGGTGATGAAATCGCCGTCGCCGGTCTTGCTGCGAAAACTTACTTTAGTGCGTGTGTCGCTGACTTCGGTGAGGCTAGCGGCGACGCGGACCGACGCGACGGCGAGGAGCATGTCCGTGAGGCCGCCGGTTTCCTCGCCGGTGGCGCAGCAGTCCTGGAGATCGGCGCGTGAGAGGGCGATGACGGCGCCCGCGTCGTCGGCGACGAGTTCGAGCGACGCGAGCGCCCGCCCGATCAGGCGGAGCCGGCACGGGCTGTCGGATTGCTCGGTGATGCGGTACAGGCGGGCGTGGTCGGCGCCGGCGTCGAGCAGGTCCGCGGCGAGGCGCAGCGCGCCGGGTGTAACGTTCGAATGGCGGAACCAGCCGGTGTCGGTCGCCAGGCCGAGGTACAGCGGCTCGGCGATCATCGACGGGAGTTCGTCCGCGCGGTCGACGCAGAGGAGCCGTCGGCAGAGCGTCGCGACCGACTCGCAGACCGCCGCGACACCGGTGTCGATGTGTCTGCGGGGCGCTACGCCGGCGTCGCCGTGGAGATGGTGGTCGATGACGATCGCGCGTTCGGATCGCGGCTCGAGCCACGGGCGCACCTTCGCGAGTTGCGACCACGAGCCGGTGTCCGCGATCACGATCCGATCGGGCGATTCTGGGAGCGTCGCGAGATCGGGCGTGTCGCTCAGGCGCAGCGCGCGCGTCGCGCCGACGATCGGGTCGAAGCGCGCCGACCACCCGCCGACATAGATCGGCGTTGCATCGACGCCGATACGCTCGAGCGCCCGCGCGAGCGCGAGTGTGGAGCCGACCGCGTCGCCGTCGGGTTTCTCATGAGTCAGGAGTGCGACGGTCGAGACGCTGCGCAGGTCTGCGGCGATGTCGTCGAGCGTCGTATTGGTGATCCAAGTGTCGGGCATCAGCGGGCGGCTCCGGCGGGTGCTATGTAATCAGCACGACGCGAGTTGAAATATTCCGTGGCGCGGGTGGCGTCCGCTTCGATCTGCTCGATCAGATCATCGAGGCGATCGTACCGTAGTTGCTCTCGGAGCCAGGTGGCAAAGCGGAGGCGGATCGTCCAGCCGTAGCCCAGCGGTTGTCGATCAGCGCCGCGACCGTCCCAGGGATCGCCGGCGTCGAGGATGTGCGCTTCGAGTGTGCGCGGGCGCTCGCCGAAGGTTGGTTTGGTTCCGACGCTGATCGCGGCGGCGAGGTAGCGCCCGTCGGGGAGCGTCGCGACGCCGGCGTAGACGCCGTCGGCGGGCATGGCGCACTCGGTTGTTATGTTCGCGGTCGGGAAGCCGATGGCCCGGCCGCGCTGATCGCCCGGCTCGACCACGCCGACGATGTCGTACGCGCGACCGAGCACGCGGCGCGCGTCGCCCACACGCCCGTGCGAAAGAAGCCAGCGGACCAGCGTGCTCGACGCGGGCGCGAGCGTCAGATCCGTCAGCGCCACTTCGGCCTGCGGGACGACGATCGCGCGGAAACCGAACAGACCGCCGAGTGTTTCGAGCGTGCGCGTGTCGCCGGCGCGGGCCTTGCCGAATCTGAAGTCAGGCCCCTCGGCCCATACCGCGGGGGAGTGCTCGCGGGCGATGCGCTCGACGAAGGCGCGTGGTTCGAGCGCGAGGAGATCGCGCGTGGGTTCCAGCCGGACCACTTCGTCGGCGCCGGCGCTGAGGAGGAGTTGTTGGCGCTGGGTCCAGGTCGTCAGGCGTGCCGGCTCGGCGACGGGACGGAGAAGTGATAAAGGGTGCGGCGAGAAGGCTATCGCGATGACTCGGCCGGTTGCGCCGACTGACTCTCGCGCGGCGCGGATCAATGAGGCGTGCCCTAGGTGCACGCCGTCGAAACTGCCGACCGTGATCGCCGTTGGCTCGGGCATGACGGGAACCGTAGCACACAGGCCGGCGCCCGGGGCGGCACCGGCGCAACCCGTGGCACGGGCGTCTCGCCCGTGCGTGACGGGCGGGCCGGGCGACTCGCCAGCTGGTCGTTTATTGTGTGTAGATGGGCGGGACGCTCGACGCTGTGCTCGGAGGATTGCGAGGGCTGCTCGTCGTCGCGGCGGATATTGAAGCCGATGCGATCCTCGGCGCGATCGGCGGCGCCGCCGCCGCGCCCGAGCCATGGCGGCTGACGCCGATCTGCGACCGATTCGATCTTATATTGACCGGCGTGGGCAAGGCCAACGCCGCCGGCGCCGTGGCGCGCAGCCTGGACCCGGCCCGGCATGCGGTCGTATTGAACGTCGGCGTCGCGGGCGCGCTGCCCGGCAGCGACCTCGATCCGGGCGACGCCGTGGTCGCCGATGTCAGCGTCTTCTCAGATGAAGGTGTGGCGACACCCGCGGGTTTCAGCGATCTCGCCGCGATGGGGTTCCCGATCGGGCCTGATCTCGGCGTAGGTATTCCGGGATCTCTGGAACTTATCTCGGCGATATCGCCGTTATGCGACGCCGCGGGTCGCATCGCGACTGTCTCGACGTGTTCGGGGACGGACGCGCTGGCGCGCGAGGTCGCCGCGAGGGCGGGCGCGATCGCCGAGGCGATGGAAGGCGCGGCGGTCGGGCTGGTGGTCGCGCGTGTCGCTGCCCTCGAACGATCAGATACAGGCTTCGCGGAGATACGCGCGATCAGCAACACCACCGGCGACCGCGACTCCCAGATATGGGACTTGAGCGCGGCGTTGTCGCGATTGAGGCAAATCGTCCGGGAGATCTGACAGGCATGAGCGCTGGTTTGCGGACTAAGGGTGTTCATCCGTCCGGGTTTGCGGGCTTGGGTCGGCGCGGATGACGCGGGCGGGCTAAGCGGGGTCAACCGTGCGGCTGGTCAACCCGATGGATCGGCATCGGCGCGCCCAGTGGCGCGGCCGTGTCGCACGGACCGGGAACCACGAGGCCAAGCATGGCGTTCGGGATGCTCCAATCCAACACCGCGCCGATCGCGCTCGAGTTCGGTGTGGGTTCGCTCAAGGCATTGCAACTCGCGCCGGGCGAGCCGCCGAGCCTTGTCGCCGCCGCCTGTCTCGAGACGCCGGAGGAACTGCGCGCCGACCACGAGGCCCGGCTCGCGTTCCAGTGCGAGCACGTTGCGGGGCTTCTCAAAAACGGCGGCTTCAAGGGCAAGCGCGTGATGTGCTCGATCCCCGCGCCGTTCACGCTGGTGCAGCATGCGATCGTAGGCAAGGGCGATGCGCCCATCGCCGAGCGCGTCACGGCGCACCTGCAATCGACGCTCAATTGCGACCCGGCGCGCGTCGTCGTCCGGCATCTCGAAGTCGGCGAATCGCCCGGCGGCGGGGGCAAGACCGAGGTCATCTGCTTCGTCGTGGCGAAGGAGATGGTGATGCGCGTGCTAGGCGCGGTGCGCCAGGCGCGGTACGAAGTGATCGGTGCGCACTCGGAGCATGTGGCGCTGGCGCGGGCTTTCGACCGTGTTACACGCCGCGAGAGCGACAACGACTACATGAGCATGTACCTGGACGTGGGCGCGGGGGCTTCTAAGATCGTGCTTACGCACGGCAGGCGGATCGTTTTTGCGAAGACGATCCAGGTCGCGGGGCGTGAGTTCGACGACGCGGTTGCGAAGTATCTGAAGAAGCCCACGTACGAGGCCCGCGCCCGCCGCCTGGCGATGGGCCGCGACATCCCGCGTGTGATGTCTGGCGCGTCCGCGCCCGCGGTTGCGGGATCGGGCATGAAAGAAGGTTTGAACAGCATGAAAGGCGGCGGCGTCGCGGTCGCCGAGGACCGCCGATCCTCGTCGCCGACACCCGGCATGACCGCGCCGATCACCGGCGACGCGCCATCGGACCTGTCGGAATCGCTGCGCGAGCCGATCGACGCACTCGTCGCGGAGGTGTCTATGTGCCTGCGGTACCACGAGCGTAGATTCGGCGAGCATCCGGTCGGGCGGTGCGTATTCGTCGGCGGCGAGGCGCGCGACGTGACGCTCTGCCGGGAGATCGCGCAGCGGCTCCGGCTGGCGGCGCAGGTCGCCGACCCGCTCGCGTGCGTCGTGAAGACCGGCAAGGAGCCGGTCCGGGGCATCGATTTCAGCGGCCCGCAGCCGGGCTGGGCCGTCCCCTTTGGTCTGTCCTTCGCGCCGCGCAACCTGTGATTCAGCCGTGCCGCCGCTATGCCGCGGCGACGGGGAGGCCCGCTCCATGTTCCAGCACAACCAATCCAGCGACGGGAACACAAGTTTCCTGCCTGAGGACTACCTCGCGCGCATCACCGAGCGACGCACGAATGTGATCTCGCTATCGCTCTTCGCGATCGTGCTCTTCGGGGTCGTCGGCGCGTTCTTCGTCACCAACCGCCAGTGGTCGACCGTGAAGGAACAGCAGGAGAGCATCAACGTCCGATACACGCAGGCGGCGCAGCAGATCGAGCAGCTCAAGACTCTCGAATTGCAGAAGGAGTCGATGCTCGCCAAGGCGGAACTGACGACGGCGCTGATCGAGAAAGCGCCGCGCTCGCTGCTGCTGGCTGACCTGATCAACCGGATGCCGGACAAGCTGGCGCTGCTGGAGTTCTCGCTCACGAGCAAGCGCATCGAGGCGCCGAGGCCCAAGGCGGCGACCGCCCAGCCGCGGAGCATGGGCGGCGCGCGCGGGCGTCCCCCCGCTCCCGATCCGAAGGACAAGGAGCCGGCCATGCCGCAGGCGCCGCGGTTCCAGACCACGCTTGTGCTGGTGGGCGTGGCGCCCGGGCACGAGGACGTGTCGCAGTACCTCGCGCAGCTCCAGGCATCGCCGCTGCTGCGCGACGTGGACCTGAAGTTCAGCGAGTTTACGATGCTCAAGAATGTGGAAATGATAAAGTTTCGGATCGAGGCGTCGCTCGACGGCGAGGCGGACGCGCGCCGGATCGAGCCGCTGACGGCCGAACGGGCCGACGCCTTCGGCGGCCAGGGCAACCCCGTCGCCGGCGCGAGAGAGGAGCGCTGAACCATGCGATTCGGATACCGCGAAATCGTGTTTCTCGTCGTGCTGCTGGCCGTTCCGGTGGCGTCGTTCTGGTTCGTCTTCCGCCCGCAGAACGAGGAGATCGCTCGGGCCAGGCAGGAGATCGCTCAGAAGGAGGACATGCTGCGCACGCTCGCCGCGGTGACGGCGCAGCGAGAGGATCTCGCCGCGCTCAACGACGAGATCGCCGGGGCGATCTCGATGATCGAGTCTCGGCTGCCGTCGGCGAAGGAGGTCGACGTGGTGCTGGCGCAGGTCGCGGAGATCGCGGTGCGCAACCGGCTGACGCTCGAGAAGGTCAAGTCCGACAAGCCGGTATCCGCCGCGTCTTACATGGAGCAGCCGCTGAGCATGACGATCGTCGGGGACTTCGAGGGGTTCTATTCATTCCTGCTCGACCTCGAGAAACTCGACCGCATCACGCGTATGCCGGGCGTGAAGATCGAGCGCTCGCGCGACGTGGACGGCGAGATGAAGGCCGACTTCACCCTCAGCATCTACTTCGAGCAGCAGGAGGGCGCTCGCTCATGAGCGATCCGAACGAACACAGCGGCGTCTTCATGCCCTCGCTCGCGGCGACCGAAGCGGACTCCGACGGCGGAGCGAACGAACCCGGCGCATCACTCATCGGTGTCGGCGCGGATCTCCCGACCGGCTCGACCGCGAAGCAGCGCGTCTCGAACGGGACGCTGGTGTTGCTGCTGACCGTCGTCGTCGCCGGGGGAGTGCTGACGTTGATGCGTAAGTACGGGCTGGGGACCGGGCTGAAACTCGTCGACGTGCGCATCGACTACCCGATGGACGGTCCGAAGCCCTCGGAGATAGCCGAGCACCGCAAGGTCATAGACGCGCTGCGCACGAGCGCCGTCGCCGTGCAGGTCCCTCTGACGGGTGTAAAGAAGAACCCGTTCACGCTGGCGCTCGAGCAGCCGACCGCGGCGCAGACGCCGGGCCCCTCGAGGCCGGCGGTCAACCAGGCCGAACTCGAACGCCAGCGCCGCACGCAGTTGATCCGATCAACATTCGAAAGCCTGAAACTTAACAGCGTGCTCGGCGGGTCGATCCCCGTAGCGCGGATCAACGGCGAGAACGTCCGCTCGGGCGACATCCTCAAGGGCATCTTCACGGTCACGGCGATCCGCGGGCGCACCGTCGAACTTGTCGCCGACGGTGAGTCGTACACGCTGACGATGGGCGGGCGATGATGCGCGGGCGGAGCCGATGAGCAAGTTCAACGTTGATGATCTGCTGTCGGAACTCGGCGTATCCGGCGACGCATCGCCCGCAGCCGAGGCGCCTTCGCCGTCGCGCTCGCGTGTGGAGACTCAGCCGCGAGAGCCGCAGTCGGCGCCGACGGAGGACGCTGCGGATGCGCCCGACCCGTTCCGCGCGGAGGAACCGAAGCGCGATTCGAAAGATCTTGACGCACCGTCGCTCGGCGCCGAGGCTTTCACGAGCATCTATACGCCGGACCACGACGGCGGACGCCGCGGCGCACGGACGCTCGCACGATTGCTCCTCGAGCGCGGCGCGGTCACGCAGCAGCAACTCACATCAGCCGAGGGCGTGCTCAAACAATCTCCCGGGCGGCATCTCGTGGATCTGCTGCTCGAACAGGACAGCGTGGATCAGACAGCGGTGCAGCGTGTCGTCGCAGAGCACGCCGGCCTGCCGTTTCATACATTGGATCGCGCGAATCTCGAGGGCGCGATCGACGGAGCGATGCTCCAGCGTCTGACACTGCCGTACGCGAAGGAGCACGCGGTCATCCCGATCTCGAGCGATGGCGAGCGTCTGACGCTCGGCGCCTTGCGCCCGGACGACGTGTTCCTTCTGGACGATGTCCGTCGCCGGCTCGGTCGGGCGTCGCTGCGAGTGGTGGTCATCACGCCTGGTGATGTGGCGGCGGCTCTCGAACATTTCGGCGCCGGGCCGGGCGACGACATGGACCTCGACGAGATCCTCGGTGACATCGACGATGACGACGTAAAGGTCCACGAGAACGCCACCGACGAGGTCGATCTCGAAAAGTTGGCGGGCGAATCGCCGGTAATCCGCTATGTGAACTACATCCTCCAGACCGCGGCGCGTGACGGCGCCAGCGACATCCACATCGAGCCGGGCGAGAAGAAACTCGCCGTGCGCTTCCGCATCGACGGGATCCTGTTCGAGGCGATGCAGCCGCCCAAGTCCATGGCGGCCGCGATCACGTCGCGCCTGAAAATCATGGCGAATCTTGACATCTCCGAGCGTCGCCTGCCCCAGGACGGACGCATCCGCGCGACGATACAGTCGCGCCGGCTCGACCTCCGTCTCTCGACACTGCCGACGCCCAACGGCGAGAAGTGCGTCATGCGCATCCTCGACACGCGCAGCATCAACGTCGATCTCGAACACCTCGGCTTCGACGAGAGAATCCTCACGATCTGGAGCCGGCAGATCGAGGAGCCGCACGGCATCATCCTCGTCACCGGGCCGACCGGCTCGGGCAAAACCACAACGCTCTACGCATCCCTTCGGAAGATGGACAAGGTCAAGCAGAACATCTCCACCGTTGAGGACCCGATCGAATACCACCTCGACGGCGTGACGCAGACGCAGATCCACGACAAGATCGGGATGACCTTCGCCAAGGCTCTCAAGGCGCTCCTGCGCCAGGACCCCGACGTCATCATGCTCGGCGAGATCCGCGACCACGAGACGGCGCACACCGCGGTGCAGGCGGCGCTGACCGGGCACCTCGTGCTGAGCACGCTGCACACTAATGACGCGCCGTCGTCGGTGACGCGGCTTGTTAACATCGGGCTTGAGCCGTTCCTCGTCGGCGCGGCGATCAACGCTGTGCTGGCGCAGCGGCTCGTCCGGCGGATATGCGAGCACTGCAAGCGGCGGCAGGCGCCGGGGGATGAACTGGCGGAGTTCCTGGAACTCAACGGCATGTCGTCGGACGCGATCTACGTCGGCGCCGGCTGCGACAAGTGCCGGAACACGGGCTACTCCGGGCGCGTCGGCATCTATGAACTGCTCGTCGCGGACGATCAGTTGCGCGACGTGATCGCGCGCAACCCGAACGTGTCGGAGTTCCGCAGACTGTGCATCGAGCGCGGCATGACATCGCTGCGCCAGGACGGACTCGCCAAAGCCGCGCTCGGACAGACGACGGTGCAGGAAGTGCTGCGCGTCACAGAATCTACGAACTGACG
>CAZTEE010000034.1:0-12901 GCA_964611775.1 uncultured Phycisphaeraceae bacterium
CCCGCCCCCGCCGAGCCGCCGACACCTCCCCCGGCCACGGGAAATTGTTGTAAACCAACTTGATCGAATACCGAAAATCCGATTTGAGCCGCCCGCACACGCGCCGCACCCACGCCATGTGCATCGCCGAGTGCAGCACGCCGAATGTGGTTAGTTTTCTATAATATGAAGTAGGCGGACTCGCAACGCCTCCGGATCGCGCGTCTGACATTCCCAGACAATGCAAACACTCCATCCCGCGTCCTCCAACAAGCCGATATTCCGACGATCGCGCTCGATAGTCGTCCTGAACTTAGCATGCCAGAAATCAAATGCGCCTACGGAAGCGATCAATCATCCAGGCGTCATTATTTGGTTGATTATTTATTTTAGTTTCTTGCATTGATTCAGAGTTTGCTGTTGATTCAATTGCTTTGAGAACAATATCTTCCAATGATTCTTCCTCCATGTGCAGCCACATAGCGCTTGCTATTGCATCCCACACATCATAGATGTATGGCAATTCGCCTCCCCAGGTCGCCCCGGGGCCTTGTCGAACCCGGAAGCGCTCCATGACAGCCCCCGCCTCTGCTACCTGCAACATAATTCCGATCGAACCGCTGAACTGTTCACTCAGAATGCTCAAGCGATCATCAGACACTATTCCTTCGCAAGCGATCCCGCGCATGGAATCTGCTATACCAGCAGCATTGACGGCGATGGCTCCGGTGTCTACATCATTCATTCGACATCTCCTTCTTTGTGCCTATGCCACAAAGACGTTGCTTCTTTGGTAGTCTAGCATTTCACTCGTGGGCATGAACCTCTCAGAGAGCTTGATGGCGATACCTTCACGACGACCAAACATCTCCGTGTATATTTTAGTTGGTATCTCGTTCTTAAGCTGTTTTGACACCAACAACTCATGCTTCTCTGTCAGTGCAATGAGCCCACGATCAAACGCTGCGTCATGGAGAGCATTGAGACAGAGTCCATTTCGCGGATCGAGTCTGAGCACGGGGTCTTTTGACCATGGGACGATATGGCTGGCTCGGAGAAGCGGCGCGCTGCTGATGCCTGTGATGCAGCATTTACTATCGTGCGCTGCGAGAACAGTAGCGCGGAAGAAGGCTTGCCCACGACGGTGTGCTGCTTCAGCGATGTACGACGTATCTCCGTTCGGTGTCGTCAAGAACATCGACTCTTCCGCCTGTGTCGATCGTTCTGCCGGATCGCTCTCGCTCACAGCTACTGCCTCCGCAAGCACATCCCATTTTCCATAATATTCATTCCATATCTCACGGTCGGCTTTAGATGAGTTCCTCATTCCGCTGATTTCACGATCTCGCTGAACCGGATCTAAGGACGCGAAGTTCACCAATTTCAACGATACCGCTGATGGAGTCCGTCCGATGGAGTTCGCAAGTTCAATCACTGCAGGATTTGTTGCGTGCATTTTCCCAAATGGCAACTGACAATAGAGGGACAGTGCTTTGACAAGTTGTTCACGGGTCCATGCTTGTCTTCTCATCGTTCTTCTCCAACAATTTGCTGAGTAGCTGGCATCCCAACTAGTATAACCACGCCTACAATGTCGGCTGACTCATCGATCAGCGACCGCACGTATCCGAGCGCCTGTGTGCGGGCCTTCTCCAGCGACTCGCCGCGGGACTTGTGCTCGGCGATCAGCGTGCCCGGCCAGAGCAGGTCTATAAAACCGTGCGTCCCGCGGATCGACCGCACCGGCGCCTCGAACGACGCGACGGCCCGGCGGCGCACGCCGAAGACCTCGAAGAACTCGTTCCAGAAAGTCTGCGCCTCGGCCCGTTCACGGTCGGCCTCCTCCCAACGCCGGGCGAAGTCGATCGCGCGGCGGCGGATCTCGTTCCACGACAGCGGGCCTGTGCGACGCATGAGCCGCGAGAATGCAACATCACACCCCCGCGCGTCGCCGCGTCGGTACCATCACGCTATGAAACTCGCCGTCATAATCCCCGCCGCAGGCGCGTCCGCGCGTTTCGGCGGGAAGGACAAACTCTCGGAAGACCTCGGCGGTCGGCCGCTGCTGCACCGGACCGTCGAACTGTTTGTCAATCATGATCGGCCGTCGTCGATCATCGTCGCCGGTCCGCCTGACGGGCCGCGATTTGACGAATTCAAACTCCGTCACGGGGATCGGCTCGCGCTCCTCGGCGTCACGCTCTGCCCCGGCGGCGCCGCGCACCGCTGGCAAACCGTTCACGCCGCGCTCACGCACGTCGCGCCCGATTGCACTCACATCGCAGTGCACGACGCCGCGCGACCGGCTGCGACGCCGCGACTATTGGACCGCGTGTTCGACGCCGCGCTCGCGCACGACGCGGTGATCCCCGGCGTGCCCGTGTCCGACACGCTCAAGCGTGTCGGCGCCGAGACTATCGCCTCGGGCGCGCACGACCCGCTCGACGCGCTCCTCGCGTCGCCCGGCGCCGCAGCGTCGGACGCGCACGAAGTCCTCGAAACCATCCCGCGCGACAACCTCTACGCGGTGCAGACGCCGCAGGTCTTCGCCGCCGACCTCCTCCTCCGGGCATACGCGCAGGACAACCTTACAAGCACCGACGACGCCGGCCTCGTCGAGCGTCTCGGCCAGCGTGTCGTCGTCGTCCCCGGCGAGGCGACGAATATCAAAGTGACGCGTCCCGATGACGTGCGCCTGGTGATGGCGATCATGGGCCTCAAGCCCGCCGCGGGCCGGGCGACGCATAAGAAGTTCTGACCGCGGCCGCCGCCTTGGATGACCGCGGATCAAGCCGCGGCCCCGCGTTCACGGGCACACGCCGAAACCGTTGAGCAGGATCAGCAGATCCGTCCCGTCGACCGCGCCGTCTCCGTTCAGATCCGCCAAACACTCGCCGGGCGTATCAGCGCAGAGACCGAACGACATCAGCAGCGACATGACGTCGTCCCCGTCCACCACGCCGTCGAATGTTATATCACCGGGGCAAGGCTCCGCGACGACCGGGCACGCGCCCCACACGCCGAGATTGTTCGCCGTCGACCCGTCCGTGGACCCGAAACTTCCGCCCACGAAGAGCGCCGGCACGCCCTGGTCCTCGAATACTTCCATCGCGTTGAGCGACATCGGGAACACCGCCGAAGTCGCGGAAATCCCCGATCCGGCGGGCGCCCAAGCCACGCCGTCCCACATCGCAATCCGGGACGCTTCTACACCGCCCGCGACCGTGAACCCTCCCCCGACGAACAGTTTCGCGCCTTCGCTGTCGTCAAAGGCTTTCATGACGCTCACTCGCGCATTGAGGCCACCGCCTACAGGCGACCACTCGGAACCGTCCCATTTCGCAATATTACTGATCGACAGTCCTCCCGCGCCCGATATCGTGCCGCCGGCGTACAACGCGGCCCCATCCCCGTCGTCATAAACGGCGAGCGTGTCGATCGTGCCGGTCATGCCGTCGCCGACCGACGACCACGATTGACCGTCCCACTTCGCGATCGAAAACGCCGGCGCCCCCCCGGCGAAAGTGAACTGCCCGCCCGCGTAGAGCGCCGGCCCGTCGCCGTCATCAAAAATCTCTAGCGCCAGAACTCGCGCCCCACTCCCGAAGAGGATGGACAGCCCGCTCCCGAGAGGCGCCCAGGCCTGGCCGTCCCACTTCGCGATATTGTTAACTACAACGCCGCCGGCGTTTGTAAACTGGCCCGCAGCGTAAAGCGCCGGGCCGGCCCCGTCGTCGAACACCTTGAGCGCGAATATCTCGATCGAGGCGCCGGGAACCGCCGACCATGAGTCCCCGTCCCATCGCGCCATCGCGGACGCCGGCGTCCCGCCTGCCGTCGTGAAACGACCCGCGGCGTACAGCGCTTCGCCGGCGCCGTCATCGAACACCGTCAGGGCCCGGACCGTATCATCAGCAACGCCAATGTTAAAAACTTATAATTCCGAACCTATCCACCCACCCCGGCTCGCAGTCGCTGATCGCAAGTGTGATCGCGCCCGCGTCGAACGCGCCGCCCAAGGCGGGCGTCGCGCGTCCCGCGCCGATGTAGGTCACGCCTTGCTGCGTCGCGATAACCGAGACACCGACGCCTGCGCTTTCGAATGTCCCGTCGTCATCGACGGTGACGACGAGCCGGAAGCGCCCGTCCGCCCCGGTCGCGGTCTGGACGCCGAGTTCGCTGACGACCACGGCGCCCGCTGTGGGCACGCCGTCGGGCGTCAGCGCTACGCCCGTGATGGTCAGTTCGCGCACGCCGACCGTCGGCACGCCGGGCCCGCCCGCCGAGGCGACCGCAAGTTCATCCGCCCGCGTCGGCTCCAGCCCCCCGGCGCCGGGGACGCCCTGCCCGGACGCGACCGAAGCCGACAACGCCAGCAACGCCGCGAGCACCGCCGATGGACGCGCGAATCGAAACATTTCTATATCTCCGTGAACACCAGGGGAGCAACGGACGGCGCCCGCCCGACCGGCATCGAATTTACCATGCAGCACGCCGACGAACAAGATTTTTCGCCGCACTCGCGTCGTTCGGACCGCCAGCCTTAACATGCGCCGCATAACGAACCAGCCACACAAACGGCAATCGAACGACCACGGCTCACTCTCCGCAGGCGCGCAGCGACCATGCCACCGCGAGCACCACCAGCCACGCGATCCCCTTGAGCGTGAAAAATAAGAACCCGGCCCAGCCTATCCGCTTCGCCCAACGGACCATCGGGATCCCCTGTCCCGGGCGACGCCCGGGTTCGCAACTCTATATCGGCCCGCCGAGCCGTGCCCGTGGGCGGGACGAGCGATGACGCCGATCGCCGGGCGCGGCCTGTGAATCAGTGACGAACGAATGTCGCCGATCGCCGCGCGGCGGTTATCCGCGACCGCCCGCCCGACGCCGCTGGACTCGGCGTGAAGCACGGGGTACGCTATTGACGACAAACGACTCCGATGATTTCTAAAGCAAGCAAAGCCACGCTCTTCTCGCAGACCGCGGAGTACGCGCTCCGAGCCGTGGTTCTGCTTGCTGAGGTCGGCGGCGGTCCGCTGACCACTCATGAGATCGCCGACCGCGCGGACATCCCCGGCGGGTACTTGTCGAAAGTTCTCCGCCGGCTCGCGAACGCAGGCATCCTTACAGCGCAACGTGGTGTAGGCGGGGGGTTTGCGCTGGGACGACCGCCCGCCTCCATCACCGCGCTTGAGGTTGTCGAAACCGTCGACGGCGGCATCCCGCGGATCACCCGATGCCCCCTCGGGAGGTCCGATCACCACACGCTCTGCCCGCTGCACAGCATGATCGATCGTGCCGCCTGCGAAGTCGAGGCCGCGCTCGCGAGCACGACGATCGACACCCTAGTCGGCCAGTCGGGCCTAGATTTATCAGCCGAACAACCCAGCCAATGAGCGTCGAAGCCGCACATGCCGGCGTCTCGCGCGCACAAATCAGGCTATCTGCATCCACTTGTCTTTTTGCCGGCCTGCCGCTACTCTGTATTTGGCGATACACAAATCGCCAATGCATCGCGTCCGTCACGCCTGTGGTCCCGTCACGGGAGGTTCGATCATGAACGCCACCGATCCGAACGATCGCCCGCACGCACGCCCCGCCGACCCCTACCTGATCCGGGCGCTGGGCGTGATCGCGCTCTTTCTTACATTCCCCGCTCTGCTGATCGCCGCGGTCCTGCTGAGCCCCAAGCCCCCGGCGCCCCCGGTCGTGAAAATCGTCGAGAGCGTCGTTGTCAACGAGGCCGGCGGGATGCAGGCCCTCCTCGCCTCTAATCTTTATTACGAGGGCCGAGAGCAGTTCGTAATGAACTGCACCGCCTGCCACGGCGAGCGCGGCGAAGAAAAACCCAACCTCGGCAAGGGCATCCAGCATTCCCGCTTCGTCGCCGAACTCGACGACGCGGGCCTGATGAACTACATCAAAGTCGGACGCCGAGTCGACGACCCGCTCAACACCACCGGCATCGACATGCCTCCCAAGGGCGGGAGCCAAGCGCTCAACGACAACGACATCACAAAGATGATCGCGTACATCCGCGCCATCCAGGCCGCGGCCCGAGGTGAGATCGAACTCCCCGAGATTTGACCCGCGCCCCATCGGCGGCGCCGAGGGATGCGCCGCTGTGTCACACATCCTCGTCGCGCCGACGGCGCGAACAACCGATCCAGAAAGGACGGACACCATGACACGCTCGGCTCTCATCCGGCTCTCGGCGATCACACTCGCCGCGGGAGCGCTCGCCGCCTGCGGCGGTAAAAAAGAAGACTCCGCCTCCGCAACACCAACGTCCGGCGCGAAAACCACCGCCCGCACGTCCAACGGCGGCGCCATCCCCGCCCTCCAAGCCGTTGCCGATGCGCGCAACCTCACACCCGACGACCTCGTCGCCGCCGCCAAAACATATATGCCCACCGGACGCCACGACGACTACATCATGTTCTCCTCCGGCGGGCACAGCGGGCAGGTCGGGGTCATCGGCGTCCCCTCCATGCGCCTCCTCCGCATCATCGGCGTCTTCACCCCCGAACCCTGGCAGGGCTGGGGCTACGGCGTCGGCGAGGACATCCTCGACCAGGGCAACGTCGGGAACAAACCCCTCCGCTGGGGCGACACCCACCACCCCGCCCTATCAGAAACCAACGGCGACTACGACGGCGAATGGCTCTTCATCAACGACAAAGCCAACGCGCGCGTCGCGGTCATCGACCTCCGAGACTTCGAAACCAAGCAGATCGTCAAGAACCCCATCACCATCAACGACCACGGCGGCGCCATGGTCACGTCCAACACCGAGTACGTCATCGAAGGCGGCCAGTACGCCACGCCGTACGGCTGGGACTACGCCCCGATCGAAGACTACATCGAATCTTATAAAGGCTCCGTCACGCTCTGGAAGTTCAATCGCGCCAAGGGCCGCATCGACGAATCGCAATCGTTCGCCCTCGAACTACCGCCATACTGGCAGGACCTCTTCGACGCCGGCAAGGGCGCGTCCGAGGGCTGGATCTTCGGCAACTCCTTCAATACCGAACTCGCCACCGGCGGGATCGAAGACGGAAACCCCCCCTTCGAGGCCGGCGTCAGCGCCAGCGACACCGACTACCTCCACGTCATCGACCTTAAGAAAGCCGAGAGCCTCTTCAAGGCCGGCCGCTTCGACCGGATCAAAGGCTTCGCCGTCATCTCGCTCCAGACTCTCATCGACGAGGGAGTCCTCTACTTCATCCCCGAACCGAAAAGCCCCCACGGCGTGGATGTGTCCCCCAACGGCCAATACATCGTCGTCTCCGGCAAACTCGACCCCCACGTCACCATCTACGACATCGACAAGATCAAACAGGCGATCGCCGACAAAAACTGGACCCCCGATCAGTTCGGCGTCCCCGTTCTCGACTTCGACGCATGCGTGATCGCGCGGATCGAACTCGGCCTGGGGCCACTGCACACACAGTTCGATGACAAGGGATACGCCTACACATCACTCTTCCTCGAACCCGCCGTCGCCCGTTGGACGCTCGGCGGCGAGTACAGCAGGCTCACCGCCGAACCCGACTGGACACTCGTCGGCAAGCAGACCGTTCACTACAACATCGGCCACATCGCCGTCGCCGAGGGTGACACCGTAAGCCCCGACGGCAAATACCTCGTCGCGATGAACAAGTGGTCCATCGACCGCTTCTTCCCGACCGGGCCGCTGCTGCCTCAGAACTTCCAGCTCATCGACATCGACGACACCGGCGACTCGATGCAACTCCTCTACGACATGCCCATCGGCTGGGGCGAGCCGCACTACGCCCAGATCATCAAAGCCGACAAACTCAAACCCTGGAAGACCTACCCCCAGGTCGGCTGGGATCCCCATACCCAGGCCGTCAAGCCCGGCGCCCCGCGTCCCGGCGACGAACGCATCGTCCGCGACGGAAACCAGGTCGACATCTACATGACCGTCGTCCGAAGCCGCTTCAATCCGGAGCGCGTCACCGTCAAACAAGGAGACCGGATCCGCTGGCATCTCACCAACGTCGAACGCGCCATCGACGCGACCCACGGCTTCGCCGTCCCCGTCTACAACATCAACGTCTCGCTCGAAGCGGGCGAGACCCAGACCGTCGAGTTCGTCGCCGATACACCCGGAACATTCCCCTTCTACTGCTCCGAGTTCTGCTCCGCACTCCACCTCGAGATGCTCGGCTACTTCCTAGTCGAACCCACGCCCTGAACTTTGCTTCGTTCGCGCCGCCGGGCGGAGAAATCCGCCCCACGGCGCTTCACGCGTCCAATCCCGCACCGCACCGACACACCTCCCGCTACAGGAGACACGCGATGGTGTCACTCGCCGACGCGATACTCGGCCCGCGCATCGACCACTCCGAACTACGCCGGCATCGCCTGCGCTACGCCGCCCCCATCGCCGCGCTGACCGTCGCGCGCATACTGCTGCTCGTCTCGATCTTTCTTCCGTATTGGAGCATGACCCTGGAAGCCCCCCAGTACCCCGACGACCTCCACGTCCAGGCCTACGTCAACCGTCTCGTCGGCGATGTGCAGGAGATCGACGGCCTGAACCACTACATCGGCATGCGACCACTCGAAGAAGCCGCTCAACTCGAACGCTCCATCGCTGTGTACATGATCGTCGCGCTCGTCCTGCTCGTCGAAGGCGCGGCGTTCCTGCACACGCGATGGGTAGTGCTGCTGACGCTGCCCGTATTACTCTTCCCGCCGTTCTTCCTGATCGACCTCCACCTCTGGCTCGACCACTTCGGGCAGAACCTCGATCCGGCCGCGCCGCTATCCGGCGCGATCAAGCCATTCACACCACCCGTCCTCGGCGTGGGCGACATCGGCCAGTTCCGCACCGTCGCGTCCGCCGGCCCGGGGCTGATCCTCGCGACCATCGCCGCAACAGTAACTTTGCTCGGGCTGATCCTGCACCGCCGCGCGTACAAGCCTCACTTCGACCGGATGCGCGCCGCGAAGGCCGCCGACACCACAACAAACGCTCAGACCGAAGCCGTGTCATGAACCGATCCGTCACGGCCATCCTGTCTCTGATCTTCGCGGGCGTGACATGCGTCGCGCGCGCGACCGACGACCTACGCGCGCTCGTCGCCGCCGCCGAACCGGGCGCCACGATCACCGTCCCCGCCGGCGTCCACACCGGCCCGATCGTCATCGACAAGCCGCTGACACTGATCGCCGAACCCGGCGCGATCATCGACGCCGACGGCTCCGGCGACGCGATCCGCATCACCGCGCCAAACGTCACGATCCGCGGCTTCACGATCCGAAACACCGGCGTCAGCCTCGACCGCGAGAACGCCGCCATAAACATCACCAAAGGCCCGCACGCCGTCATCGAGAACAACACGCTCTCCGACGTCCTCTTCGGCGTCTATCTCCGCGAATCCTCCTTCAGCGTCATCCGAAACAACACCATCGGCGGCAAAGACCTCGAACTCGGCCGCCGCGGCGACGCGGTCCGCATCTGGCAGTCCCACGGCTGCGTCATCGAAGACAACATTATCAGCCTCAGCCGCGACGCCGTCCTGTGGTTCAGCAACCGCACCATCCTCCGCCGCAACCACATCTCGGGCTGCCGCTACGGCATGCACTTCATGTACTCCGACGACAACATCCTCGAAGACAACACACTCACCGGCAACTCCGTCGGCGCGTTCCTCATGTATTCCAAGAACCTCACGCTCCGACGCAACCGCTTCATCCACAACCGCGGACCCAGCGGCTTCGGCCTCGGCCTCAAAGACGTCGACGGCCTCCACGCAGAGCACAACCTCTTCGCCTCCAACCGCATCGGCGTCCAGGCCGACAACGCCCCAGCCAACCTCGACATCCGCCACACCTTCCGCAACAACGTCTTCGCCTACAACGATCAGGGCGTCGCCTTCATGCCCTCCGTCCAGCGCAACGACTTCATAAACAATACCTTCCTGGACAACACCGAGCAGGTCGCCGTCCTCGGCCGCGGCGAACTCACCGACAACCGATTCACCGTCGCCGGCGTCGGCAACTTCTGGAGCGACTATCCCGGCTACGACGCCGACCACGACGGCGTCGGCGACATCCCCCATCGCTCAGAGAGCCTGTATGAGAGCATCGTCGCACGCGACCCCCGCCTGCGCCTCTTCCTCCACAGCCCCGTGCAGATCGCCGTCGAGTCCGCCGCGCGGATCGCACCGATAGTCCGTCCCCAGCCGCGGTTCGTCGACGAGGCGCCGCTGATGGATCCGCCGCGACTTCCCGAATCCGTCCTCGCCGCCGCGGGAACCAGCGCCGGCGCCCGACGCGCCGGCCTGCTGATGCTGCTCGTCGGCGCGCTCATCACCGCCGCGATGATCCCATTCCCCGAAAGCCGCCGCAGCACGCGCACACTCCGAGTGTCAACATGATCGCCGTCAAAGACCTTTCCAAGAAGTTCGGCCGCGCCCGCGTGCTCAACGGCGTCGCGTTCGATGTCGCGCCCGGCGAAGCCGTCGCCCTCTGGGGCCCGAACGGAGCCGGGAAATCAACCGCGCTCCGCTGCGCGCTGGGCCTCCTGAACTATCGGGGCTCCATAACAATCGACGGCCTGGAAGTCCGCCGATCCGGACGATCCGTACGCCGACTCGTCGGCTATGTCCCGCAGGAACTCTCCTTCTACGACGACCTCCGCGTCCGCGACGCCATGCGCTTCTTCCGCCGGATCCGCGGCGATTCGCCCGCCAACGCCGCGTCTCTGCTCGAGCAGGTCAACCTCCACGAGCATCGCGGCAAACGCATCCGCAACCTCTCCGGCGGGATGAAACAACGCCTGGCGCTGGCGATCTCGCTCCTCGCCGACCCGCCCGTGCTGCTCCTCGACGAGCCGACCTCGAACCTCGACGCCGCCGGCCGCGCCGATGTCCTCGAACGCCTGCGCCGGCTGCACAACGACGGCAAAACCATCCTCTTTACTTCGCACCGCTCCGAAGAAATGGAAGCCCTCGCCGACCGCATCCTGACTATGGAGAACGGCGTGATCGTCGGCGAGCGCCGCCCACGCCGCGCCGCACCGGCGCACGCGCAATCGACGACACATCATCACGCCGACGCCGGGATCGGAGCCGCGTCATGACCACTAACTCCTCAGCCGCTTCGCGTGTCCCGCGCGCCCGCTTCGACCGCTGGCCGATAAGCCCGGCGATCTTCCCCGCGCTCGTCCTCAAAGAACTCCGCGACGCGCTCGGGAACAAGTGGGTCATCCTCTACACCGTCGGCTTCGCCGCGCTCGCGCTCGGCCTGGCGTCCCTCGCACGCGCCAGCGCCGGTATGGCCGGGTACGCCGGCTTCGGACGAACCGCCGCGAGCCTTATAAACCTGGTCCTCCTCCTTACACCCCTCATGGCGCTCCCCGTCGGCGCGATGAGCCTCGTCGCCGAGCGCGAACGCGGGATGCTCGGCTACATGCTCGCACAACCCGTCACACGCACCGAGGTCTTCTTCGCGAAGTTCCTCGGCCTGGCGCTCGCCATGACGGCCGCCATCGCCGTCGGATTCGGCGTCAGCGCTGTCGCGCTCGGCGACGCCGCCGACGGCGCGCTCTTCCTCCGCTTCGCCGCGCTGAGCGTTCTCCTGGCGCTATCCATGCTCGCCGTCGGAATGCTCATCTCCTCGATCTTCAGACGCACCGGGTCCGCCGTCGGAGTCGCCGTCTTCGCATGGCTCGCGTTCGCGCTGCTGGCTGACATCGGCGTGGTCGGCTCCGCGCTCGCGTTCCGCATGCGCATCGATACTTTATTCTATCTCACACTAGCCAACCCGCTCCAGGCGTTCAAGATGTCTTCTCTCGCCGGTTTCGGCGCGGGGCTAGACGTGCTGGGACCGGCGGGTGTCTGGGCGATGACGGAGTTCGGCGCCGCGCTCGCAGCCGTGCTCCTCTCCTCACTCCTCGCGTGGACCGCGCTCCCACTCGCCGCCGCCTGGCTGATGTTTATAAAGAGGCCGCTCTGATGAAAATTTTCCTCCCAGCCGCCCTGATTCTCGCCGCCGCCACGCTCGCAGGCTGCGCCGGCGACGAGCCGCTCTCGCCCCCAGAAGCACGCGCCGGCGTCGACGCTTGCGTTGTCTGTGGCATGATGATCGCGGACACCCGCTTCGCCGCCGCCCTCGCCGTCCGCGAGCCGAACGGCATGGTCCGCCGCGCCGTCTACGACGACATCGGCGAGATGCTCGCCGTCGCGCCGCCCGCCGCCCAACACAAGTTCTATGTAATGGCGTTCGACGCCGGCGCATGGCGCGACGCGCCCGCTGCTGTCTACGTCCACAGCGACCGCGTGATGTCCCCGATGGCGACCGGAGTCGCGGCGTTTACCGACCGCAGAGCCGCGGAAGCCTTCGCCGCCGAGCACTCCGGCGTGGTGCTCAACTTCCCCGAGGCCAGCGCCAAAGCCGCCGCGGGCGAGTTCCGCGTCGGCGCCGAGGCTCGAATCCCCGAGTGATCACGGCGCGCCGTCGGCCAGCGGCGTCCCACGTCCTGTCATCGAGATCACTACCGCAAGAAACACCAGCGCGAACGCCGCCGCGTCGCGCAGCCGGATCCCCTCCTTCAATACAAGAATCGAAAACTCGCTGAACACCACCAGCGTGACCGCCTCCTGTATAATCTTAAGTTGCGGCGCCGACAGCGGCCCGCCGAAGTTCGCGTGCCCGATCCGGTTCGCCGGGACCTGCAACAGGTATTCCGGCAACGCCACCAGCCACGCCAGCAGGATCACCGGCAGCAGTTTCATCGGCGACAGATGCAACGATCGGCTCGCGTCGTGGAACCTCAGATGCCCGTACCACGCGATCGTCATGAACACATTCGACCCCACGAGCAGCAGCACCGTCGCGACCACCCGGCTCATCGCGCGTCTTTTCTATAAGTATCCGCTTGTTA
>CAZTEE010000035.1:0-11785 GCA_964611775.1 uncultured Phycisphaeraceae bacterium
GTGGTAGGACTGGGCGGCGGCGATGTTGGGGCGGTCGAGGATGAACATCCCGATGGCGCGAGTCTCGGGGTTCGAGAAGGGGAACTCGCCGGCGCCGCCTTGGATGTGGTTGGGTTGCCAGTCGCTGGGCCAGTTGCGGTTCATGTCGTCGCCGCCGGGCGGGTCTTCGTTGATGCGCCCGTCGCCGTCGTTGTCGATTCCTTCCCAGCCGAGGAGATCCCATCCGCCGGGCTGATCGGCGGGGGCGCGCTCGAAGATCCTGGGGTCGTCGACGTTCCTGCGCCAGCGGCCGTTGGGATCCCGGCGCCACATCTGGGTGATCATGCCGTCGCCGTCGAGGTCGTCGTACCCGTCCTCGTCGAAGAGGCCGTCGCCGTCGTTGTCTACGGGGCGCTGGTTGGACCGCGAGGAGTGCGGCGTGTTGGGATGGCTGAACCAGTAATCACGCCCGTCGGGGTTCTGGCTCGGCAGGAGATACAGCGCGGTGTTGTCGAGCAGGTCGGTGATCCTGTCGTTGTGCCCGTATTCCTTGGTTGTGTGCCAGAGGGAATAGAGCACGGCTTCGGCGGACTGTATCTCGTTGCCGTGGACGTTCCCGTCGATCCACATCGCGGGTTTGTCGCGGTCCGAGCCGGTCTTGAAGTTCGTGACGACCGCGACGAGCATGTCCCGGCCCTGGCGGCTCTCGCCGATCTTTTCGATCTTCACGAGGTCCGGGTAGGCGCGGGCGATCCGGCGGAAGAAGTCGTTGATCTCGCCGTGCGTGTAGTAGCGGTTGAACGCCACCTCGACCTTGTTGGGCGTGAACGCCTGGGCCCCGGCGAGCGAAGAGATCGTCCCCGCGAATACGGCGGAAGTAAGAACGGCGATTCGGGTCGTGCGGCTCATGCTCGTCGGCTCCGTGTCTGATTCTGTCACGCGATCGGTCGGACGGGTCGAACGCACAGGAAGACAGAGGGGGAAGAGGGGGATCGGTCTCGCGGTGATTTGTTACATCCGTCTTTTTTCCGGCCGTGTGTCGGTTCTCTGGCCGGCGCCTACGGACACTGTTAACAGACCCACTCCGTTCCGTCCCGCTGCTGCTGTCCATACAGCCATCTGACTACCTGTCCACCTATCTCTGGCTCTGATTCTGTCTCTGTCTCTGTCTCTCTCTGTCTTCCTCTGCGTTCAGCCGGTTCAGCGTCCGAGCCGAACGGGCACGCGGCGTTCGCCGAGTTGCGGGGAGCGGACGATGATGTCGAACCGCGCGCCCTCGGGCAGCGCGATAAGCCATTCCGCCCGGGCCTTCCCGCCCGAACCCGGGATGTTCCGCGCGATCTGTACGATGTCGCCCGCGACGATCGCGCCGGCATCGACATCCGCGACCATCGCGGTCCCGGGCTGGCGCCTGGCTTTCTGCGCGATCGCAAGAGCGGCCGGGAAGTAGCCCTCGTTTACCGCTTCGAGCGACACGCGCCAAAGCCCGTCGCTGACGCGCTCGACGGTCGGCTCCACCAGGCGAACCATCGGCAGGCGTCCGAGGAGGTCCGCGGCGAAGCGCGACTGCTCGTCGATCAACCGCGGCAGTTCCGAATCGGGCGGGTTCATCTT
Source organism: uncultured Phycisphaeraceae bacterium (assembly GCA_964611775.1). Lineage (GTDB taxonomy): Bacteria > Planctomycetota > Phycisphaerae > Phycisphaerales > UBA1924 > J020. The sequence continues at coordinate 1,594 of CAZTEE010000035.1, forward strand.
GAAGCCGGGTACGAACCCGCCGATCTCGACGGCGCCGAGCTGCGGATGGTCGAACGGCGTCCAGGGGATGAAGCCTTCGCCGTTGCGCTCGTCGTCGGAATACTTAAGCCAGGCGATGTCTTCCATGTCTGCGTTGGCGTTGCGGGCCGGAGTTGCGCCGGCACGGGCCGCTGCGCCTCCCGGTCTGGCGCCGGGGCCGCCGCCGCCTTGCCCGGTCGCCGCTGCCATGACGCGCTGACGATCCTCGGGCGACATCGACTGCACGCGGGCCATGAGTTCGCGCCGCTGGTCGGGCGTGGCGCTCTGGAACTCGGCGACCATCGCCTGGATGTCGGCTTCGCTGAGTCCGCCGCCCGCAGCGGGGCGCGCAGCGGGAGTCGCGGCGGCGGGCTTGGCGTCGTCGCCGGCTTTCTTGATCTGGTCCGGGCGGACCCACACCGGGGTCGAGAAGGCGGGCACAGCGTACTGCGCGTAGGCCCACGAATGGAACGAGCCCGCGTGGTCGGCGGTGGGCGCGGCGTTGATCTTAGTTATCTCTTTGAAGACCTCGGCGATCTTCTCGTAATACGCCTTGTCTCCGGTTTCTATACCGAGGGGCGCCCGGCCGGTGATGTCCATCTTCCCGGCGTCGGGGATCTTCGTCAGCGAGTCGTGCGGGCCGAAAACCAGCACCGCAGCGATGTTCGGGCGGTCGAGCATCCACCGCGCGAGCGACCGCGATTCGGCCTCTGAGAGCGGGTAACGCCCGGCGTTGGGCTTGTGCTCGGGCCACTGGTGCATGAAGTTGCGGTCGAGATCGACACCCCCGGCGCCGTCCTCGCCGAACATGCCGTCGCCGTCGGCGTCGCGGCTCTCGACGAGCAGGGCGTACTCGGCGGTTTCGCCGGCTTCGGGCTTGGGGGCGCGCATGAGCCGGGGTTCGTCCGAGTCGGCGACGAGAGTCGCGCCGAGCCAGGCGGGCGGGTTCTTGACACGCATCATTGTTATGACGCCGTCGCCGTTGAGATCGGCGGGCCCGTCCTCGTCGATGCGCCCGTCGCCGTCGGCGTCGTCGGGGGTCGTCGTGTGATTGAACGAGCGTTTCGGCCCGCCCGCGAGATGCACGGCCGCGGCGTCGGGGTTCAATCTCGGGACGATGTAGACGGTGCGCTCGGCGAGCATGTCGGCGTGATCGGCGACCAGCCGCTGCGCCAGCCCGAGAGCCACGTCTGTCCCGACGAGATGATCGCCCGAGACCCCGGCGACAATGAGCAGCGCCGGGCGATCGTCCGGGCCGGGCGTCCCGCGCCGTCCCTCGGCGCCTAGACGTATGAGGTGCAGCGGCCGCCCGTCCCGGCTCTCGCCCAGCGTTGAGGTCTGGACCAGCGCGCCGTTGGATCGCTGGAGTTCGCGGAGGGTGCGTTCCAACTGCGCGTCCGTCGGCGCCGCGGACAGGCCGGTCGTCGCGCACGCGCTCAGGCCCGCGGCGGCGAATACACACATCAGTCTCATTAGTCGCTCCATCACGTGATTGATTCTGCCGCCAACAGCCTACAGACTCGCCCGCTGCGGGATGCGGGTTGAACGCGGAGAAAGACAGAGGGAGACAGAGCGAGAGGATCGCGATAATCACATGACGCCGGACCTGAGCGAGGCGAAGGTCGGGGTGGAGACCGGTTCACCGCAGAGGCGCGGGGAACGCAGAGGGGGGGAGGTTGCGGCATCTAAAGCCCAGGGATTAATCCCTGGGCTTTTGTCACTGGTCGTGGATTTCTTCCCTACTTCCGCTTGTCTTTGTCGTCCTCTGTTTTCCTCTGCGTTCAACCCTTACGCGGAGGGCGCCTGATTTTGGTTAGTCGGTTCAGTACGTCGGGCCGAAGACGATGGCGTTCATCAGGAGGCGCATGCCCGCGTGATGGAACGCGCGGAAGGTGAAGTCCTCGGCGAAGCAGACGACGTTGCCGCGCCCGAGGTTGTGGTGCGTGACGGCGGGCGTGCCGGAGAGCGCGAACTCCTTGTCGCGGGAGATCGACCCGCCGAGACGGAGGGTTTCGCCGTTGCGCGCGTCGGCGAACCGGGCGACGACGTAGCCGGTGTCCGCGACGGGGAGCGTGCGGTCGCCTCGCTTGATGAAGCCGATCCAGTCGCGGACGCCGGACGCCGCCATGGGGTGGGAGGTGTCCACGTTCGCCAGGAGCATGGCGCCGGGGACGCGGCCGTCGATGGATTCCTGCCGGCGCTCGGCGAAGGTCTTCGAGTTCGGCTTGGGCGCGTTGAGGTCCGTCGGCGCTTCGTCGGGCTTGAGTTCGAGGACCGAACGCGAAGCCCATACCGTGGAAGAGCCGGACGCGACGAGAGTCCCGCCGGCGCGGACCCAGGCCTTGATCGCGTTGGTCACGCCCTCGTCGAGGGGGCCGCTCTCGGGCATAACTATCACATTATATTTGGACAGGTCCGTCCGTCCGAGGGCGTCGGCGTTGACCGCGGTGTAGGGGATCGGCTGCTCGAGGTCGAGGAGCCACCAGTGCGAGCCGGCGCTGTTGGACTGTGTCGGCGTGCCGCGGACGAGCAGCACCTTCGGCAGGTCGTAGAGCGAGTTGTCGTCGGCGCCCAGGACGTGCCCGGCGCTCGCCTCGCCGGTCGCGACGCGGTGGACGCTGATCCCCGCGGCGACACAATCGTTTACGAACGCGCGCATCTGTTCGGGTCGGTTGCGGATCGTGTAGACGATCAGGCTGCCCCGGCCGAAGGACGCGCCGTCGGGCGTGGTGATCTCCCCGCCCGACACGCGCGCGAACAGGTCGTGCCTGATCGCAAGCCCGACGGCTTTCGGGAAGTGATGCGCCCGGGCGTCGATCATCACTGCGACTTCGCCCGTGCCGGTGACGCGTGCCGCGGGCGGCGTGAACGAGCGCACCGGCTCTGTCGCTGCGGTGATCGCGTCCGCCGTGAACCATGCGTCAAGCCCGAAAGCCACCGGCAGCGACCAGGACGTTATGTCGTAGGTGTCGTTGTCGGTGACGACCGGGTCCGGCTCGAAGACGGCCTTGGCGAGCCGGCCCATCGGCTGGGCGGCGCGGACGACCCACGCGCCGGCGGGGACGCGGGTGTCTCCGGCGGCGGCGTTGCCTTTATAAGAAGTCAGGCCCGCGATCGTCGCATCGCGTGTGAGCCTTTCTATCTCTATGCCGTGGCCTGCGCAGAGATCCCAGACCTTCATCAGCAGAGCCGGGTCGTTGTCCGGGCTGATGACGAAGGCGACCGGGCCGTCGCTCGGCCCGTCGGCGGACTCCGCGAAAAACCGCCTGAATCGTTCGAGTTGGCCGCGACGGTTCGCAGCGGTGGTCTCGAGGTAGGACATGCTCGTGAGGAAGTGGTTGACGGCGCGCCTGCGGAGCGTGAGCGTGTACTCGCCCGCGACATCGACCGCCAGTCCGGCGAAGCCGTGCCCGGCCTGCTCGGTGAGCATCCCCACGGCGCCGTGGTACACCGGCAGAACCTTTCCGTACCCCGGGTAGAGGTAATCGAAGCGTTCGCGCGTCGAGTAGACCAGCCCGCGCTCGTCGAAGACCTTCGCGTTCGCGGCGCCGTAGAGGTTGATCCACTCGCGGGTCTCCGCGGGGATGTTCTGGTTGTAGGGGTTGTCGCCGGCGCCGAAGAAGTAGGGGCTGCGGTAGCCCTGCTCGTGGTAGTCGATGTGAAGTTGCGGCAGGAACGAGCGGTACACCGGCAGCCGCTGGGCGGACTCGACCTGGCTGAGCCAGAGCCAGTCGCGGTTGAGGTCGAAGTAATAATGATTGGTGCGCCCGCCGGGCCACGGCTCGGCGTGCTCGGCGGCGTTGCGGTCGGGGTTTGCGCCCAGCCCGGCCCCCACCGTCATGTTGTACCAGTTTACGTAGCGGTCCCGGCCGTCGGGGTTGATCATCGGATCGACGACGAGGACGACCTTGCCGAGGATGTCGCGGACCTCGGCGTTGCGCGCCGCCGCCATCGTGTATACGACGCGCATGGCCGCCTCGCTCGCTGATGCCTCGTTCCCGTGGACGTTGTAAGAAAGCCAGACGACCGCGGGGTTGTTCTCGATGATCCGCCGGGCCTCGGCGTCGCTCGTGCCGCGCGGGTCGGCGAGGGCGACGTTGCGTGCGCGGATCGATTCGAGGTTGCGATGGTTCTCGGGCGAGGTAATAACGAGATAATGGAGCGAGCGTCCCTCGTTGGTCCTGCCGTAGTCGTGCATGGCGACTCGGTCGGAGGCGTCGGCGACGGCGCGGAGAAAGGCGACAACGTCGGCGTGGCGAGTGAAGCGGTCGCCGATCTCGTGGCCGAGGACGGACTCGGGCGTGGGGATCGCGGGGTCGATGTCGAGCCTGCCGAAGTATTCGAAGTCCGGGCGGAGGTTCAACGGCTCGATCGTCGCGGCGGCGGGCGATCGCGGCGCGGGCTGGGCGGAAACCGTGGTGCAGCCGATCGAGCCGGTCAGGATCAGCGCCGCCACGCCGGCGGCCAGGGGGCGAACACATTCGAGCATCGTTGAGTCCTCGTCTCTCGGGGTCTGATCTCTCGGGGGAACTTTCCCGGGCACCTTACCGGCGAGCGGGCCGGGCGTGGCGGCGGGTGCGGCGCGGTAGCCTCGTGCGATGGGTTCAACAACGCATCGTCGGTCTCAGCGTGAACGCCTGCTGCTCGATATCACCGGCGTCCCCACCGCCGCCGGGCGTGAAGGCCGGGCGATCGAGTTCATCGAGCGCTGGGCCGCCGAGCGACCGGCGTTGAACCTCTCGCGCGATCCGGCGGGCAACCTGTGGATCGAGAAATCAGAAAACCTCCTCCCCGGCGGCACGGGCGTCCCGCCCGTGCGTGAGAATCAGCCCGGCCCGATCATCTTCCAGGCCCATCTCGACCACCCCGCGTTCGTCATCACCGCTGTCACATCCCCGCGCGAAGCGACCGCCGAGTTCCGAGGCGGCGTGCGTGCGGAGTACTTCAACGCCGCGCGGATCGTGCTTCACTCGCGGAGCTACGAGCGCGTGCCGGGCGTGATCGGGGATACGACCGAGCCGGACGAGGCCGCGGGCCGGCCGTACCGCGTCGCGCGTCTGACTTTCGACCGCGACACTGAAGTTTCGATCGGTGACATCGCGACGTGGGATCTGCGGGCGTCGGAGATCCGCGACGGCTTGCTGCACGCCCCGGCGTGCGACGATCTGGCAGCGGTCGCGGCGGCGCTGTGCGCGATCGAAGAACTGACCTCATCGCCCGACGACGCCGAGCACGGCTCGGAGAGCCTTGCCGCCGCTGACATTCGGCTGCTGCTGACCCGAGCGGAGGAAGTCGGCTTCATCGGGACGATCGCGGCGTGCATGTCGGGGGCGATCCCGCCGGGGTCTCGGATAATCGCGCTCGAGAACTCGCGTGCGTTCGCGGATTCGCCCGTCGGCGCAGGGCCGATCGTCAGGGTGGGCGATGGGCTGAGCGTGTTCAGCCCGGCGCTGACGGCGGCGGTGGCGAAGATCGCGCAGGATCTTATGACGGGCGGGACGCCCGTCCCACCAGGGGAACACAAGACGGGCGGGACGCCCGTCCCACCGGGGGAACACAAGACGGGCGGGACGCCCGTCCCACCGGGTGGGGAATTTAATTGGCAGCGCAAACTCATGGCGGGCGGTGCGTGCGAGGCGACGGCGTTCTGCGCATTCGGGCACGAGGCGACGTGCCTGTGCCTGCCTTTGGGCAACTATCACAACATGGGTCGGCTCGACGAGGTAGAAGCCGATCGGGGGCGCGCGGCGCCCGCGGCCGCGGCGGTCGCGCCCGAGTTCGTCTCTGTCGCCGACTTTCACAACCTCGTGGAACTGCTCGTCGCGTGCGGGCGTGGCGTGGGGGCGGTCGAGCCGATGTCGGCGAGGCTTGAGAAACTTTATAATGAGCGATCCGCGGTGCTGGACCAGATCGGCTGATTGAATAGTTGAGCGCGTCCGCCCTGTGCGGGGGACGCGCCGCCCGGCGTGTGTGTTTTGTTATAAAAGGGGCGGAGCGGCCCCGCGTGGGCGGACAGATGGCGGGGCCGCTCCGTGCCGAACCGGGCTTGTCCGAAAGGTCGCCTCGGGGCGGCCGGGGCGGGACGCGCGGGGCCTGCGGTCCCGGCTCTCGCGGCACGCCCGGAGGCGAGTCGGGGCCCGTTCTCTCTCCCGTGACTATGTTCGGGGAACGATCGGTTCCGGTTCCATGATTCGTACGTACTTTTTCGGTTATTCCGAACCGGACCCGAACCCCGAGACCGCGCGCAATGCCACGATTCCGCCTGAACATCGCGTACGACGGGACCGACTTCCACGGCTGGCAGAAGCAGCACCGCCCGGCGGAGCACGATCCCGAAACGCGCGTCGCGCTGCGCACGGTCCAAGGCGTGGTCGAACAGGCCGTGCGCGACGTAGTCCGCGCGCCGATCTTATTACAAGGCGCCAGCAGAACCGACGCGGGCGTGCACGCGCTGGCGCAGACCGCGGCGTTCACCGTCGGCGCGATCGAGATCGCACAATCCGAATCCGACACCGCGCGCGAACCGGTCTGGCGCAGGCTTACGCCCGATCGGCTCAGGCAGGCGATCAACAGCCGGATGCCCGGCGACGTGCTCGTGACTTCACTCGCCGCGACGCGCGATGATTTCGACCCGATCGGCGACTGCGTCGAGAAGGGCTACCGCTATTCGCTGCACGTCGGGCGCGATCGGCCGCTCTTCGATCGGCGGTTCGTGCATCACGTGCGGACGGACCTCGACGTGCCCGCGATGCGCGACGCGGCGGGCAGGTTCATAGGTCGGCACGATTTCGCGGCGTTCGCAGCCGCCGGGCACGGGCGGCTCAGCACGGTCCGTACGGTCACGTCGTGCACCGTCAGCGAAGAGCCGGGCGAGAGGGTGCGCATCGACATCGCGGGCGAAGGTTTCCTGCACAACATGGTGCGGATCATCGCGGGGACGCTGACGGAGGTCGGGCGCGGCCGGTTCGATCCGGACGTGGTGGACCGGGCGCTCGCGTCGGGCGACCGCCGGGACGCCGGCCCGACGCTGCCGCCGACGGGACTATGCCTGATGTGGATGCGCTACGCGGACGACGGATCTGGGCCGGGGTAGGATCGGAGAATACAAGGAGGCCGGGCATGATCCGAACGTTCACATCGCGAGTCGTCTGTGCCTGGTGCGTGACGGCGCTGCTCGCGGGCGGCGCGATCGCGGACTCGCCCCGGCTATCGCCGCTGCGTGAGCGTGCTGCGGTGCGCGACGCGTGGTTGGCGCATCGGCTTGAAACGATCATCCCGCCGCTCTTGCGCCGCGTGGGCGTGGACATGTGGATCATCTCGGCGCGGGAATACAACGAAGACCCGGTTATCGCGACGATGCTCCCCGCGGAATGGCTCGGGACGGCCCGGCGGCGGACGATCCTCGTCTTCTTCGATCGCGGCGTTGAGGCCGGCGTCGAGCGGCTCTCCGTGGCGCGTTACAACATCGGCGGGCTGTTCGCGCCCGCGTGGAACCCCGAAGACGAACCCGATCAGTGGCGCGCCCTCGCGGCGATAGTCCGCGAGCGCGACCCGCGACGAATCGCTGTCAACGTCTCGACCGTCACCGCGTTCGCCGACGGGCTTACCGCCGCCGAGCGTGACGCGATGCTCGATGCGCTCGGCCCGGGCTACGGCCGCCGGGTGATGAGCGACGACGCCCTCGCGGTGGGCTGGCTCGAGACGCGCTCGGCGCCCGAACTCGAGGCGTACCCGCACGTAAGCCGCGTCGCGCACGCGATCATCGACGAGGCGTTGTCCGACCGCGTCATCCAGCCGGGCGTGACGACGACGAAGGACGTGGAATGGTGGTGCAGGGAGCGCGTCGCGGAACTCAAACTTATGACGTGGTTTCATCCGAGCGTGTCGGTGCAGCGGGCGGAGTCCGAGACGGGGTTCGTAGATCTCTTCGAGGGGCAGGACGCGGTGATCCGGCCGGGCGACCTCGTGCACATCGACTTCGGGATCGTGTACCTCGGGCTGCACACGGACACTCAGCGGATGGCGTACGTGCTCCGGCCGGGGGAGGCCGGGCCGCCGGCGGGCCTGACGCGGGCCTTCGCTGTGGGGAACGAGTTGCAGGATGTTCTTACATCTCAGTTCAGGGCCGGGCGGACGGGGAACGAGATCCTGGCGGGGGCCCTCGCGGAGGCCCGCCGCCGAGGGATCGACGCGACGATCTACACGCATCCGCTGGGGCTGCACGGGCACGCCGCGGGCCCGCTGATCGGCCTGTGGGACCAGCAGGGCGGCGTCCCGGGCCGGGGCGATTTCCCGCTCAATCCGAACACCGCCCACTCGATCGAACTCAACGCCAGAGTCGCGATCCCCGAGTGGGGCGGGCAGCATGTGCGGATCATGCTGGAGGAGGACGCGATCTTCGACGGGCAGGCCGTGCGGTACATCGCGGGCCGACAGTCGGCGTTGATGACGATCCCGCGGCGGCCCTGAATTTTTTGAACTAGCCTCTTGACAGGCCCGCGCCTTTTCGCTTGAATGACCAACCAAGACTTGGCTGATCGTTCAACCGTAGGACCAACCATGGCGCCCGGCGAGACTCGCGAACGCATCCTTGACGCCGCCCGCAGGCTTTTCCACGAGCAGGGCTACCACGCCACCGGCGTCTCGACCATCCTCCGCGAGGCGGACGTGCGGTCCGGCTCGCTCTACTACTTCTTCGACAGCAAGGAGACCCTGCTCCTCGGCGTGCTCGAGTGGTACCTCGAGCACCTCCGCCCGATCGTCCTCGAACCCGCCGAGGCCGCCACAGACGACGGCGTCGAGCGCGTCTTCGCCCTGCTGAACTGGTACCGCACCGGGCTCGGGCGGGCCGGGTGCACGCTCGGATGCCCGATCGGGAACCTCGCGCTCGAGCTCGGCGACAACCTCCCCGCCGTCCGCGCCCTCATCCATCAGAACTTCCAGAACTGGGCCGTCGGGGTGGAACGCTGGCTCGTCGACGCCGGGGATCGCCTGCCGACCTGGACGGATCGGGCGGGTTTGGCGCGGTTCGTCCTGACGGTGATGGAGGGGGCCGTCATGCAGTCGCGGGCCGCGGGGACGCTGGAGCCTTTCGATCAATCCGTCGCGCAACTGCGCGCATATTTCGACGAACTGCGCCGCGCCGCCGACGCCGGGCGCGAGAACATAACAACCACGGGAGGCCGATCATGACCCGCCGATTCCTCACAGCCGCGACCGGGGCGTTCGTGGCGAACTTCGCAGCAGCCCAGGCGCCGCTCGAGCACACAGCGATAATCGAAGCTCCGGCCGCCGACGTCTGGCGCGCCCTTACCGACCCCGCGGAAGTCGTGACATGGATGACGGCCCACGCGGACATCGACCTCCGCGTCGGCGGGCTGTTCCGCACCAACTACAACCCCAACGGCGTGATCGGGGACGAGACGACGATCGCCAACCGCATCATCGCATTCGAGCCGGGCCGGATGCTCGCGCTCCAGAACGCCCAGGCGCCCGCCGGTTTCCCCTGGCCGGACCTCATCGCCGAGACGTGGTCGGTGCTTTACCTCGACCCGATCGCGCCGGACCGGACTCGGCTGCGAAACGTCGGCATGGGCTACGGCATCGGCGAAAGCTGGGGCCAGATGCGCGCCTTCTTCGACCAGGGCAACGCGTGGACCATCGAACAACTCCAGAATAAATTTAAAACAACAAGCGGCGCGGACACCGACCCCCTCTCCCTGCTCGCGCGCATGGTCGGCGGGGAATGGATACACGAGAGTTCAACTCCCGACGGCGGCGTCTTCCGCGTTCGCAACATCGTCGAACTCGGCGCCGACGGGGATTCTCTCACCGCCCGCGGCTGGCTCGGCGACCGGGACGGCATGTACGAGCACGGCTCGACGATCATCTACCGCGACCCGACCGCCGGCGCCGTGCGATTTCTTAATGTGAACGAGCGAGGCGTAGTCGCGCAGGGCGTGATCCACGTCGCCGATCGTGTGCCTGCGGGGAATCCTCAATGGTCCGGGGCTCTCCCGGACCCTGGGACCAGTCAATCGCCCTACCGCATTTATAACATCGGGAACCACCAGCCGGTCGAGCTGATGAGTTTGATCGCCGCGTTGGAAGATTGTCTGGGACGCAAGGCCGAGAAGCGGTTTTTGCCGATGCAACCCGGCGACGTTCCGGCCAC
>CAZTEE010000036.1:0-11584 GCA_964611775.1 uncultured Phycisphaeraceae bacterium
GAAAATCACTCTGCCATGGATGCCCCGCCCATCACTATTCCAGAAACCCTGACCTTCGCGTTGTTCAGATCAGGCGTCACCATCTACTGCGATGCAGGTGTCCCACCGACTTACAGCTATTTTTGCGCTGGCTTGTCGAAGGATCTGTGCCGCCGTTCGCCACAGTGTATAAGTGAGGTTGCCAGGCAATCCATCCCGACTTTCCGACGCAAGCGGCAACTACGGGATCACGCGATTTCCCGCCATACAGGCAATCCACCGCCCGCCGACTGACGGAGATACACTTGCGGCCATGTCCCAGGTAGCCAGCACATACGAACTCCAATTCGAACGTCCGATCGCTGATCTCGAGCGCGAGATCGCGGTGCACGAAACCGAATCGGCGGACGCGCCAGAGGACGCGGCGCGGCGCGAAGCGCTCGACAGGCTTCGCGAAGCACGTGACGCCCGGCTCGCGGAGATTTACGCGGCGCTCGAGCCGTGGGAGCGTGTTCGTGTGGCCAGGCATCCGCGCCGGCCTCAGACGCGCGATTACATCCGGATGATCTGCAAGGATTTCTGCGAACTCCACGGCGACCGCCGATTCGGCGACGACCCCGCGATCGTCACCGGCCTGGCGCGGATCGGCTCTATCAAGTGCATGGTCGTCGGGCATCAGAAGGGCAAGGACACCAGCGAAAAACTCGCGTGCCATTTCGGCTGCGCGCACCCCGAGGGCTACCGCAAAGCACTCGCGAAGATGAGCCTCGCGGAGAAGTTCGGCCTTCCCATTGTCACCCTCGTCGACACCCCGGGCGCGTATCCCGGGATCGGAGCGGAGGAGCGCGGCCAGGCCGAGGCCATCGCCGTCAACATGCGCGAGATGAGCCGGCTCAACACGCCGATCGTCTCGGTCGTCATCGGCGAGGGCGGTTCCGGCGGCGCGCTCGCGATCGCCGTCGCCGACCGGGTCGGGATGCTCGAACACGCGTGGTACTCGGTCATCAGCCCCGAGGGATGCGCCGCGATCCTCTGGAAAGAAGCCAACGAACAGACAAACCGCCAGGCGGCACGCGCGCTCAAACTCACCGCGAGTGACAACCTCGCACTCGGCATCATCGATGATGTGATCCCCGAACCAACCGGCGGAGCCCACCGCGATCCCGCCGGCGCCGCGGCGAACCTCGAACGCTGGATCGCCGACCGCCTGCGCGATCTCAAGCGATTCAAGCCGGAGAACCTGCCCGCCAAGCGGCGGCTGCGGTTCCGTAGGCTCGGGATAACCGACGGGGGCGCGTCCTTCGGCGGGTTCGACACCGAGGATTGACCGCCCACCACACGCTCGTGCGGCTGATAGCGGCCCGAATGGGGCTGTCCCACCCCCCGAACAAATACCGTACAAAGTTGATTGACGCGAACGCGGAAATTCTGTAGACTCGCTGGTCTTTCGAACCCGTCGGGGCGCCCGGCGGGAATCGTCGTGATCAACCTCGCACGAGGACGCCGAACGTGGCCAAGAAGGCTTCAATGACAGGTTCACGCGGCGAGCGCGACTCGAAGCAACGCACATCCCGCGCCGGCAGATCGAAAAAATCCACTCGAAAGACCGGTGCGCCATCGGGCAAGGCCGCATCCACAACAACCGCGACGCGGAGCAAAGCCGCCACAAAGCCCGCATCTGGGGCCAAGAAAAAATCCACGAACGCCGCTGCGAGCGCGAAATCAAAAGCCACGTCCGCCGATTCGGCGAAGAAAAAGGCGCCGACCAAATCCTCCCCGACGCCGACCAAATCGCGCGAACGATCGCCCCAGACTAAATCTCCGCAGACTAAATCTCCGCAGACTAAATCGCCGCAGACTAAATCGCCGCAGACTAAATCGCCGCAGACTAAATCGCCGCGGGCCAAGGCGCCCAAGCCGAAGTCCGAGGCGGGTACTCCCTCGGACAACGGCCAGAGGAAGTCATCGGGCGAACCCGCGAAGTCTAAGTCGAAGTCGTCGCAGCGCCCGGAGCGCAAGCCGACTACGCTCGGAGCCGCTCGTGACGCCGCGACCCGCCTCGCCGCAGCGGCTGGCCTCGGCCCGCCGACGCAGCGTTCGATTTCCGCCCCGATCGCCGACTCTCCCAAGAAACGGCTTAAACGCTCGCCGCTCAAGCCCGAAGTGCTCGAGGAATTCCGCCGGATCCTTGTGATAAAGCGGGCCGAGGTTCTCGGCGACGTAACCGAGATGGAGCAGGAAGCGCTCGGCAGCCGCAGCGGCTCGCTGAGTTCGTTCCCGCAGCACCTCGCCGACCAAGGCTCCGATGAGTACGACCAGTCGCTGGCGCTCGGGATCGCGGCGAGCCAGCGCAGACTCCTCGCGGAGATCGACGCCGCCCTCGACCGCATCGAGAACGGCACGTTCGGAGTGTGCGACCTCCTCGGGACGCCGATCTCGCGCGAACGCCTCGACGCGACCCCCTGGGCCCGCCACTCCCTCGAAGGCGCCCGCCAACTCGACCAGCACGGCTCGCGGTGAACACGCCGGCCCCGTCCAACCCGCGAGCACTAACCGATCAGCCCCGCCGGAACACCGCGCCCGGCGCCGCCGCATGGGTCACGCTCGCGCTGGTCGCGATCCTCGGGACCGCGTTCGATCTTATTTCTAAGTTACTCGCGTTCCGGCACGTCGCCGACGGCCCGGTGACGCTGCGCCGGGCAGACGTGATCGCCGCGGGTCCGGGCGGCGTGCAGGGGATGCTCCCGCCGCACGAGCCGGTGACGGTCCTCCCGCACGTCCTCGAGTTCCGCCTCGTCCTCAACCCGGGAGCCGTCTTCGGCATCGGACCGGGGCGACGCTGGTTCTTCATCCTGTTCACCGGGCTTGCGATCGGGATGGCGCTCTGGGCGTTCGTCCGCTGGACCACTCGGCACGACCGCTGGGCGCACGTCGGGATCGGGCTTGTGCTCGCGGGCGGGTTCGGGAATCTCTACGACCGGCTGGTGATCGGCTGCGTGCGAGATTTTGTCCACCCGCTGCCGGGCGTCCCGCTGCCGTTCGGGCTTCGCTGGCCGGGCGGAGCGACGGAGGTCTGGCCGTGGGTCAGCAACGTCGCCGACGCACTACTGCTGATCGGGATCGCGCTGCTGATGGCGCACCTCTGGCGGACATCGCCGCAACCTGAACCTGACAAGCGCCCTGATCGGCCCGCCTGATCGGCCCGCCTCACCGCACGGATGTAGATCGGCTCTCCTCTGCGCGCGCGCGGAGCGTGTCGATCATCCCGCGGACTTCCTCGGCCATGCGTGTGTTCGGGAACTCCCGGGCGATCCTCTCGCCGACGCGGAGAGCCTCGCTCCACTCGCGGTCTTCGATGAGAAGTTTGAACCTTGCGCCGAGGTTATCGCGTGCTTTGCTGACCACGCCGCGCGCCACTTCGCGGAGCTGCTCGACTTCCTTGTCGGTGAGATAGCCGTCGAGTTGCTTGAGGAGGTCCATCGCGCGATCCACTTCGTCGCGCTGCGCCGCGTGGAGGAACCGTCGTTCGAGGTCCGCCTTGTAACGTCTGCGGGCCTCGTCGACGCGCTCGCGGAGGTTGTCTACGCGCGAAGAATCCGGGAAAAGCCGTTCGATCCGCGCCGCCTCCTGATACGCGTCCGCCCAGCGGCGCTGCTCGATGAGGGCATCGAGCGGTACTATCGCGTCGGAAACATTTTTGTCGAGCGACTCCGCCCGCGCGATCGCGATGCGCGCCCGGAACTCCTCCGCGTCGGCGCGATAGCCGAACCGCTCGGCGAGTTCGCGCACCAGCACCATGGCCGCCTCCCAGTCCTCGTCCGTGATATCCTGCTCGATGGCCCGGCAGAGCAGATCCCGCTCTTCGCGCCGATGCAGCACGCGCTTGGCGGCCTCGGACAGCCCGCCCTCGCGCGACAGCGTGTCCAGCCGACGGCTGACCTGCTCAAGCCCGCGCAGCACGCGACGCTGATCCTCCCCCGCAGAAGAGTCAACGCCTTTAGAAGCCAGAGCGATCGGCGCCAGCCCTAATGTCACCGCCAGCGCCACGATCCCCGCCGAGCGGAGTTCCGGCAGGAGCACTATCACCGCCGCCGCCCCGAGCGCGAGTGTCGCGTATACACCGATCAGCATCGCGGACGGGCCGCTGTTCGCCTCGCGGCCGTCGATTTCTTCCGCCGGATCGGCGATGTGTGTCGTTTTCGGATCGATCAGGCGGTCCGGCATAACCTCACGCTCCATCTCTGACAGCCGCTGCCGTCGTTGGGTGTATCGGCCCGATCCCGCAGCGCGGGACGCACAATTCACGTCCCGGGGACCGATTCGCCGCAGTTCGAATGCGTCGGCGTCACGCAAAGGAACCGCATCGGCTTGTCGGCCGCCGCCCGGAACCGATGCTCGTGCTCCGCCGGGACGAACACCACATCGCCCGGCGCGATAGCCGTCTCCTCGCCGTCGAACAGCACGAAGCCGGCCCCGTCGAGCACCACAACCTCGTGCTCGTAATCATGGCTGTGGTGCGGCGTGGAGCCGCCCGGCTCCACCGTGATGTGCCGGACCGCGAAGTTCGGCGCCCCGTCCTGCTTACCGATCAGCACCGCCATCGCGCACCCGGTCGCGCCGCCCGCGGTCACCGGGTCGGTCGCCGCTTTGTAGATGTTCCGGATCACTGGCATGGGTCGCGCCTCCGCGAACATTCTACCATCGGCCTCCATGAGCGATCCCCACCACGCCGTCACCATCGAGCCGTTCACCCTCGGCCCGTTCGAGACCAACTGCTACCTCGTCCACGCGGGCGGGCCGAACTGCTGGATCATCGACGCTTCCTTCGGCCCGGCGCCGATCGTCCGCCGAGTCCGCGAACTCGGCAAGGCCCCCGCCGCGATCATCCTCACCCATGCCCATGTGGACCACATCGCCGGCCTGGGCGAGCTCCGCGAGGCCTACCCGGACACGCCGATCCTCATCCATCAGGCCGAGCGCGACTTCCTCGCCGACCCGACGCTCAACCTCAGCGCCGCGTTGGGAGAGCGCGTCGTCGCCCCGCCCGCCGACCGCCTGCTCACGCACGGCGATACCCTCGGCCTCGACGGCTCAACCTGGCGCGTCGTCCACACCCCCGGCCATTCGCCCGGCGGGATCACACTCGTCTGCGACGAAGCCCGCGTCGCGATCGTCGGCGACACCCTCTTCGCCGGCTCCATCGGACGGTTCGACTTCCCCACCAGCGACGGCGAAGCCCTCTTCGACTCCATCCGCCGATCCCTCTACACCCTCCCGGACGGCACCCGCGCCCTCCCCGGCCACGGCCCCGAGACAACCATCGGCCGTGAGAAACAGACAAACCCGTTCGTGCGGCCGGATGGCATTTAACTATTAGCGCCGAATCATCAGTCGCGGTGATTCACGCGACGCCGGGTAATCGCTCAACAACCAAAGCGGGCGACCGGACTCGAACCGGCAACATTCAGCTTGGAAGGCTGACGCTCTACCATTGAGCTACGCCCGCGCTCGGCGTCGCGGGCGACGCCGATAGCCCGATTGTACGTCGCCGCGGCGGGCCGAGCGCAACCGATCCCAGGCGACGCCGACAGGCCCGGGCGCCGGCTCAGGCCGACTCGCCCACCTGCCAGCGGAAGAACACCGTGATCGAAGCGCCCGCTGGCAGCAGTTCCTTAACCTTCTTCGAGTCGTCCTTAACGAACGGCTGTTCGAGCAGCGCCAGGCCCTCGTACAACTTACGCATCTTGCCTTCGACGATTTTTTCCGCGATTTCTTTCGGTTTGCCGGAAGACATCGCATCCTCGATCGCGAGTGATCTTTCCTTCTCGATGATCGCGGCGGGCACATCCTCGGGACGCACGCCGACGGGTCGCGGCTGGACCGCGACGATGTGCATCGCGATGTCGCGCAGCAGGTGCTCGGACAAGTCGCCGTCGCCCTGGACGAGAACCCCGGTTTTGCCGTCGTGATGGACGTAAACGCCGTAGGCGGTCTGCGGGCCGCCCACGACCTTGTGCGCCCGGCCGAACTGCACGTTCTCGCCGGTGGTCAGCCGGACATCGTCGACAAACTTAGTGATCTCGTCGTCGAGCGGCACGTCCCCGGCGTGCTGCGCCAGAACGTGCACAGCGACCTTGTCCGCCATCACGAGGAACTTTTCGTTGCGCGCGGTGAAGTCGGTCTCGGCGCGGAGTTCGGCGATCGCCGCGTGGCGACCGTCGGGGCTGACGGCGACGACGATGCGCCCCTCTCCGGCGGGCCGTTCGGTCCGCTTGTCCATCTTGCCCTGAGCGTTCTTGCGGAGCCATTCCTCGGCGCCAGCCAGGTCGCCGCCGGCCTCCGCGAGAGCCTTCTTGCAGTCCATCATGCCCATCCCCGTCGTGGCGCGGAGGGCCATCACGTCTTTCGCGCTGATCTCAGCCATTGTCAATGTCTTCTCCAAAATCAGAGTGATTGAATTATTCAGAACCCGATCCCGACGCGCGTCAAGCCTGATCAGCCCACGGCGTTCGAGTCCGTCGCGCCCGCCGGGGCGCCCGCCGGTGTCTCGACTTCGGGCGCCGGGCCGGCGTCGTCGGCGCGGAAACGCGCACGGGTGCTGCGCCGCGGACGCTGCTGCGACTCTCCCAACGTGTCCTGATCGGCGCCCTCGGCCTCGGCCTGTCGGCCCTGCCGGCCCTCGGCGATCGCGGCGCAGAGTTCTCGGATGATCACGTCTATGCCGCGCATCGAGTCGTCGTTCCCGGGGATCGGGATATCGACGAGGTTGGGATCGCCGTCGGTGTCCACGAGCGCGACCGTCGGGATGCCGAGCTTCCGTGCCTCGCGCAGCGCGTTCGTCTCCCGGCGGACGTCGATCACCACCACCGCGCCGGGCAGCTTCGTCATGTTGCGGATGCCGTCGAGGTTCCGCTTGATCTTGTTCATCTCCCGGCGGAGACGGCTCTCCATCTTCTTCGAATACGACTGGAAGTTGTCGGTACGCTCGATCCCTTCGAGTTCTTCCAGCCGCTTGAGCCGGGATCGGATCGTGCGATAGTTCGTCAGCGTCCCGCCCAGCCAGCGCTCCGTGACGTAGTGCATCTTGACGGTGGGGACGCGCTCTTCGAGCACGGACTTCGCCTGCCGTTTGGTTCCGACGAAGACAACATCCTTGCCCTCGGAGACTGTGCGCTGGAGGAACTTCTTCGCGAGGAGCAGGCCCTTGACCGTCTCCTTGATGTCGATGATGTGGATCGCGTTGCGCTTGCCGTAGATATACGGCGACATCTTGGGGTTCCACCCGCTGGCGCGCTGGCCGAAGTGAATGCCGGATTCGATCAGATCTTCTACTAGCGATGCCATTTCATGCCCTTCCGTTCGTGCAGCGACGCCGACGGGTGGGCGACCGGTCCGCCGACGTTCCGCGCACCAGTGCCCGGATCACTCCGCGAACACCGATGCCGATTACGCCGACGCCCGCACCGTCACGGAGCGTGCTTCGATGACGCCGGTCGGCAACGCCGAACCGGCTTGTGTATGCCCGGAAACCAGCCCGTCGCGCTCGGCTGGACGAACCGATCGCGCCCCGGCCCACCGATCTCGGCCGGACCGGCAGTGTACCCGATCGCCCCGGTTCGGCAACAAGGTTCATACGCCGGCGCCCGGCCCCGCCCGACGAACAGAACCCGCCCCTGCGTCGCCGGTCCGCTGAAGGTACCTTCCGCCGAATGCCGCCCTGCCGTACACCCCGCCGAACCGTGTCGCGCCGCCGGCCTGACCGGCTCTTCATCGCTTTATTCCCGGCCGCGAGCCTGCTGCTGTCCCCGGCTCAACCCGCGGCCGGGTCGGACGAATGGGCCGACTTGCTCGCCGCCGCCGACCCCGACGCCGCCGAGATCGCAGACCGCCCGCGCTGGGAACTCACTCTCTCCCCCTCGCTCTGGCGCCCCGCGCTCGGCGGGGGCATCCGCCTGCCCGGCGACTCCACCAATGCCACCATCGAAAGTCTCGACGGCGCCGACGACCCCAGCCTCACACCCTTCCCGCGTCTGGAAGCACGTCGCGGCGACCTCTTCATCGCCGTTTCCCAGTTCTTCTTCGGCATCGACGAACGCGCCCGCGCCGACAACGCCGAGTCCGTCGGCGGGCTGAACTTCGCCGCGGGCGACCGCGCCAATGTCGACTTCGACTTTTTATCCGCGCAGGTCGCCGTCGGCGTCCGCGTCTGGGAGCGCGTTCTTACATCAGAAAATCGTCCGGGAGAAGTCACACTCGGCCTCGACGCGTACGGCGGGGTCAGGGTCTACGCCGCCGATGTCCGCATCGCCGTCCCCGGCGGCGGCGGGTCCGCCGGCGACAGCGGCGTCTGGGCCGAACCCATCATCGGCTTCCGCCTCAGCGCCGAAGTGCTACGCCGCGTCTCATTCTTCCTCGCCATCGACGCCGGCGCACAGCCCTTCGGCGACCGGTCTTCCTTCTCAATCGACATCATCACCGCGATCCAGGTCAACCCCGCCCCGAGGCTCGGCCTGCAGTTCGGCTGGAGACAACTCGCCGTGAACCTCGAATCCGGTTCCGGCGACGACGAGTTCGAGTTCGACGGCGAACTCGCCGGACTCTTCGGCTCGATCGTCTTCCGATTCTGAACACCACATAACATATATCCAGCGCCCGGCGCCTGCTTCCTCTCGACCTCCGATCCGCCGTGAATGAAAAAAAACCTATCCCGCGCCTAGGCAGCCACGAACTCCGCGTTCGCTACTGCGAGTGCGACCCGATGGGCGTCGCGCACCACGCCGCGTACATCCCCTGGCTCGAGATCGGTCGCACCGAACTGCTGCGCGCGTCCGGCGCGACCTACCGCGAACTCGAAGCCGCGGGCGTCTTCCTCGTCGTGACTCGGCTCGATATCACCTACCGCAGGCCCGCCCGCTACGACGACAACATCACAATCATCACCAGCGTGACCGGCGGCGGGCGCGCCCGCATCGACCACGACTACGAGATCCGCCGAATCGCGCCGCACGAATCCACGGGCGAACTCCTGGCGACCGCTTCGAGCACGCTGGCCTGCGTCGACCCCGCCGGCCGCCCGTGCGCATTGCCGGGCTGGCTCACCGCCGACGCGCACTCTTAAGAATTACGCCTCGCAACCGCTTTCCCGTTCGCCGGCATCACCGCGATCGACGACCATCACGTCGCCGATCGGTTTGCGCGCCAACGCCACTATCGGCACGACCGCGTCGCCCGCCGGGTAGCCGACGGGGATAAGCAGGAACGCCCGCTCGTTCGCCGGCCGGCCCAGGATCGACGCCAGGAACCCCATCGGACTCGGCGTATGCGTAACCGCGGTCAACCCCGCGTGATGGATCGCCGCGAGCAACAGCCCGCACGCGATGCCGACCGATTCATTTATATAATATACACCTGATCCGTCGTCTTCCTTCGCCAGTTTGAACACCGCGATCAGCCACGGCGCCGTTTCAAGGAACGACTTGTCCTCGTCCGTCCCCAGCGGCGCCAGATCCGCGAGCCACGCCGCCGCCGCCCGCCGAGAGTAAAACTCACGCTCCTCACGCTCTGCGCCCTCGCGGATCTCACGTTTCAGCGCCGGATCACGCACGCACACAAATCGCCACGGCTGTTTGTTCGCGCCCGAAGGCGCCGACGCCGCCGTCCTCACGCACCACTCGATCGTCGCTCGCGACACCGGCCGATCGCTGAACATCCGCACGGTCCGGCGGGTGCGCATCACTTCATAGAAGTCCCGCGCCGCCTGCTCCGCGCTAACACCCGGCTGATGGCGTTGCGGGAGGGGAACAAACTCGGGCTTCGGTCCCGTCGCATCGGTCATGATCCTCTCCAGTTGCGTATCCTTCACATCGGCGTGTCGCGTGTTCAGACACGCGCCGACCGTTCGCCGAGCCGGTCGCACATCAGCACGCCGCCGACGATGGTCGCCACGGCCCGGCCGCGCATCCCGCGCCCGTCGAACGGAGTGTTTCTACCTTTACTCGCCGACTCAGCGGCAAGAAACGTCCATTCGCAATCGGGATCGATCAGGGTCACATCCCCCGGCCCGCCGACCGCGAGCGAGCCAAGCCCGCGCGCATCAAGCCCGCACAGCCGCGCCGGGTTGATGGTCATAAGTTCGATCAACCGCGGCCACTCGATCGCCCCGCTCGCCACCAGAGCCTCCGCGTACAGCGGCAGCGCCGTCTCCAAACCTGTGATCCCGAAAGACGCCGCGGCGAAATCAGCCTGCTTCGACGCCGCGGTGTGCGGCGCATGATCCGTCCCGAGCACGGTGATCACGCCCTCCGCCACACCCGCGCGGAGAGCCTCGATATCACGCTCGGACCGCAGCGGCGGGTTCATCTTCGCGTTCGTGTCGAACCCGTCGCAGGCCCGGTCCGTGAGAATGAGGTGGTGCGGCGAAGCCTCCGCTGTGACGAGCCGGGCCGCCCCGGGGTCACGCCGGGCTTCGCGGAGAATCTCGACCGACCCCCCGCTGCTGACATGCTGGACGTGGTACCGGCAGCCCACGCCGCGATTGAGCCGGATATCACGTTCTATTATAATTTCCTCCGCTACGGCGGGCCAGCCCGTCAGCCCGAGCCTGGTCGCGAGCGGGCCGGCGTTCATCGAGGCGCCCCGCGTCAGGGTCGGCTCCTGGCAGTGCTGCATCATCGGCAATCCCGTCGGCGCGATCGCTACGAGCGCAGCGAGCATCAGCCCCGCGTCCGCGACTGCGTCCCCGTCGTCGCTGAACCCGACGGCGCCGGCTCGCGCCATCAGATAAATCTCCGCCAGTCTTTCGCCACCCCGCCCCGCGCTCACCGCCCCCACCGCGAAGACCCGGCATGCCCCAGCCGCCGCCGACTTCGCCGCGATCCACTCGATCAGTTCCGGCGAGTCGATCGCCGGCGCCGTGTTGGGCATGCACACGACCGACGTGAACCCGCCCCCGACCGCCGCCGCTGTGCCCGTCTCGATCGTCTCCCGCTCGGGCTGGCCCGGCTCGCGGAGGTGAACGTGCGGGTCGATCAGGCCCGGAGCCACGATCAACCCCTCGGCGTCGATCACTCGGCCCGCGCCCGCACGGTCGAGCCGATCGCCGACCGCCGCCACTCGGTCGCCGTCGATCGCCAGATCGAGGACAGAGTCCAGCCCGTTCGCGGGATCGATGACCCGCCCGCCGCGTATCAGAATTCCCGCCATGACCGCAAGGTACCACAGCGGCGCCCGATGCCCACACACGCCGACGCCCCCCGCTTACGCCAGCACCGACAGCATCGCCCGTATCGACTGCTTCGGCGCAGTGCCGCCATGCCGATGGCCGGCTCATCCGCGTGTTGTGGACGCCGCCGGGGGAACGTACACTGGCCCGTTCAGACAATCCGGGGCGTAGCGCAGCTTGGTAGCGCGTTTGACTGGGGGTCAAAAGGTCGTGGGTTCGAATCCCGCCGCCCCGATTTTGCAGGCCTGATGGCCTCGGTAAGCACCGGGGCATCCGTGTTTCTGGAGCAGTGGATTCTGAGGCTGCTGGACTCTACTGCGCGGTGGCGGGTCCGCCTCCCGCTGGGGGTGCCCGAGAGGCCGCAGCCCCGGTTCAGGCGGGCGG
>CAZTEE010000037.1:0-11492 GCA_964611775.1 uncultured Phycisphaeraceae bacterium
AATGTTCGTGTTGATCCTCGCCATGACAATCCTCCGTGATTGAGGCGATGCGCCCGCTGAGGGGCGTATGCGTGTGCGGGTACGGTGTGACTCTCGGTACGACGCCCGGGCGTCCCGCCCGGACATTGAGGTGACGATGGTGAACGGCGATCAGCTCGCCGGGTGCTTCTGCGGGGTGATCTGTGTGATGCGGACCGCGGCGATCGGTCTGCGCCGGGGCGGCCCCGGGGCTATCGCGTCGCCGAGCTCGCTGACCTCCTCGGCGCCGAGCTTCGAGGCCCGGGCGTTCTCGGCTTTTATCGCCTCGTAAACTTCTTTTCGGTGCACGGCGATCCGCGGCGGCGCGGTTATCCCGAGGCGGATCTTGTCCCCGCGGATATCGACAACCGTGATCTCGATGTCGTCGCCGATCATTATGGTTTCGTCGCGCTGACGTGAGAGCACAAGCATGCTCGTCGGCTCCTTCCGAATCGGTGACGCGGATCTCCGATCCACGCAATCCGGGTGTGCCCGGGCCTCCTGCCCGAACGGTCCGGGTGGCGGCGGACAACGCGGTCCGCCCTTCGGGTCTCCGTCACGGCGTCCGTCACGCCGAGACGCGGGCGGGGGCGCCCACCGTCATAAGCCGGTGACGCGTCGTCCAACGCTTCTCCGCGAGGACGAACTGCTCGCCCGTACGGCTGATCGTGTTGATGATCAGCGGCCCCTGGAGATTCCCAGTCAGCGTCTCGCCGATCTTGTTCACGATCACGAAGACCTGCGCGTCCGCCAGGTCCGCCAGCCCGAGCGCCTCCATCTGCTCCGGCCGGACCGGAGCGGCGTAGTCCGCGACGAACAGCGACGGGTCCGTCACCACGAACGCCAGCGAAGGGTCGTCAACAGACTGAAGCCAGAAGAACAGCGCATCCTCGCAAGGCTGGAGGAGGCAGTACCGCGTCAGGCCCGGAAAGCCCAGAACGCCCTTTGGGAACTCGATCACGCGATCCTCTGCGATCTCGATGTCCCCGAATCTCGTGGTCCGCACTTCCATGGGAGTGCTCCCGTTCGGTCCGTCGTTCCACGCGGCCCCGCGATCCGTCGCGGGCGACCTCCGGTCCGGGCTGCCGCCGGCGCGACCGATCCGCCGGCGTCCCGTCACTTGTTCTCTCGCACGAGCAAAGCCCGTGCCACTGTCCTGCTCGTTCTTGCACGGGCGAGACGCCCGTGCCACTGTCTTGGCTTATCTGGTCTTATCTTGTCAGGCTCGGCTAGCCGAGAAAGTTCAGGAGTGTCAGTGATTGCTGCTGAGCCGCCGCCGTCAGCCCCGCCTGCATCGAGAGCTGGAGCAGGCTGAACCGGCTCGACGCTTCGACAAAGTCGAGGTCGCGCACCCGGCTCTGAATAATCCGATCCAGCACTTTCGAATCCTCTTCGCGGGCCTTGGCGCTCTCGACACGCTGCGCCCGGGATCCCACAGACGCCCGCGCCTGGGCGGCACGGTCGGCGCTGCGTTCGATCCCTTCTCCCGCAAGCGTTATGCCAATCGAAT
The DNA here is from genome assembly GCA_964611775.1 of uncultured Phycisphaeraceae bacterium. Lineage (GTDB taxonomy): Bacteria > Planctomycetota > Phycisphaerae > Phycisphaerales > UBA1924 > J020. The sequence goes on from CAZTEE010000037.1 coordinate 1,529, forward strand.
CGTTGCCCGTGAGCGCGTCGCGCAACTCGATCAGCGCAGTGAACAGACCGTCGACGCGCACAGTTGCGCGGTCGGTCCCGGCAAATCTTGCCGTCGCCCCGGGAGTGAACGTCGTCCCGCTGAGCAGGCCCAGATCCTCCCCGGCCCGGCCGTTGAGCTGCGCTACCGATATAACCCCGGCGCCGCCGGCCGTGTCTTCGAAAGCTATCCCGTTGCCCGCGTCCGACAGCGTCGCGGTGAACACGCCGCCCAGGCCCGCCGACGCCGCGTCCGCGTTGATCCGCGCCAGCACCGACTGCACGTCCGTCATATCCGCGGGCGTGAAATCGACCTGGAAGGTCGAGCCGTCCGTCAGGGTAATTTCGAGATCTATATTGCGATTGGGGTCGGGGAGGCCGGTGACGGGGTTGATCGCGCCGTGGGCGATCTCGACGCCGCGACCGTCGTTGAAGTCGGCGATCGCGGTTGTTGCCTTGAGGGAGCGCAGGCCGAGCGTCGTCGCGGTGAACGTGCCCGCGCCGGCCTCCTCGATGCTCAGGCGCATCCCGGAGACCTCGTTGAACGCGCTGAGCGACCGCCCGTCCGCGGAGATCTCGACGCGGACGCCCACCCCGAGCCGTTCTACTTCGCGCTGAAACTCCGCGACGGTCATCGCGGGTGTGACCGTGACGCTGCCCACCCGGCCGCCGTTGCGAAAGACAACGTCGCCGAAATCGATCGGCGTCCCCGGGGCGAACTGGCCGAACACGGTCTCGCCGGTGATCCGCGCGTCAAGCCCGCCGGCCGGGTTGGCGGGCGTCGCGTTCGTGAACGCGAAGCCGTTCAACCCGAGGTCCGCAGCGGCTGTCCCGGCCCCGGCGTCGCGGAACGCGATCGTCACGCCCGCCGCCGCGTTCACCGCGATCGAGTCCCCCGCCACCGACACGCCGACACCGCCCGGGAACACGCCCGCGAGCGCGCCGGGGTCCGCCTGCCGGATCGCCGCCTCGATCGCAATCATTACATTACCGACGCTCTCGGCATTAGAAATGTCAACTGTGATCGTCTGCGTGGGCCCGTTCGTTATGTCTATCTCGATCGAGGTCGGCGTCACGCCCCGGCCCTGCGCGCCGTTGAGGTCCGCCAGCCGCGTCGATGTCAGCAGCGTCGGGTTCAGATCAACGTCGCCCGCGACCCGCCCGGATATCACGCCCAGGGCCTGGTCCGCGCCGATCGTGATCGGCGCGCTGACGCCCGGCGTGATGTCCGTGCTCAACCCCTCCCCGCGACCTGTGTATCGCACACCTTCCAGGAACGACGCGAGCGGATCTACCCCCGCTCGATCGCCCGCGAACAGCCTGATCCCGTCGAACTGCGTGTTCCCGACACGGATCAACCGGTCGATCAGCGACTGAACAACCTGCGACTGCGCGGCCCGCGTCGCGGGGTCGGAAGTCGCGCCGACCTGCGCCGCGGCGATCTCCTTCGCTTCCAGCGCGATGTCCGAGACTTCCGAAAGCGCCTGGTCGAGCACGCCCAGCGCGCTCCCGGCGTGTTCGAGGTTGCGCAGCCGTTGGTCCGCGCGCCCGAGCCGCTGCTCGAGCACACCGATGAGCGACGCGCCGATCGGATCGTCGCTGGGCGCCTCGACGCGCAGGCCCGATGACAGTTGCGTCTGGAGCCGAAGCAACCCCGCGCCGGTGCGATTTATGTTCGCCAGCATCACCTGCGAAGCCAGCAGATTCGGAACGCGGGCCAGGTTGGTCGGTGCGGATGCCATCGTTTCGCTTCGTGCGTGTGTTCCCGGGATGAACTAGAGGAGTGGATTCACATTCGTTTGTGCCGCGCGGGCGGGACGCCCGTGCCACTGCTCAGAGTTATAATGTGTCAGACCAGCGCTATCAGTTGCTGTGTTAGTTCGTCCACGGTCGCGATGAACCTCGCCGCGGCCTGGAACTGACGCTGAAAGTTCAGAAGGTTGATGGCCTCTTCATCAACACTCACGCCCCCCACCGCGGCCCGCTGCGCTTCGAGACTCCCGCGGATCTGCGTCTCCGCCTGGGCCCGAGTCTGCGCCGAAGCCGCCCGCACCCCGACCTCCCCGGTCGAGCGTCGCCAGGCCTCCGTGATCGACACGCCCCCGAGGGCGCCGAGCGACTTCTCCTGGAGCGCCACGATCGCCAGCGCCCGGTCGTTCGCGCCCTCGCTCGAACCCGCGACCAGCAGCGACGGCTGCTCTATAAGTTGCTTGCGAACATCAATGTTCTTCGCGCCCGTCCCGGTGAAGTACGTGTTGACGCCGAGCACCGCGAGCACGCCGGAACTATCGCCGTCGAAACCGAACTCGAACCCCGCGTCCGCGGCAATCGAGATCCTCCCGTCCGGGCCGAGTGTCGCGGTCAGGTTTCCCACCGCGTCGAGCGCCGCCTGCACGTCCGCGAGCGTTGTGTCGTCCGCGAAGCCCGATGCGCCCGACGCGTCGATCCCGTCGAGATCTATGTCGATCGTGGTGCGCGTCGTCTGCCCGGTCGCGCGATCGGTCACCAGCACGGTGAACGAGCCGCTCTTCGCGGCGAACGGGAGATTGGCGAATGTTGTATTGGCGGGGTCGTTGAGCGCCATCGCCTGGTTCGCCAGAGGCGCGGTCCGCTCCGATACGGTCTGCGTCAGACCCGGGAACGGCCGGCCGGCGGAGTGGACCCGGTTGACCTCAAATATTAAATTTGCGCCGAGCGAGTCGAGATTCGCTATCGTCGTATCGATCAGCCCGTCGCGCTCCGAGAGCAGCGCCCCGATCACGCCAGACTCCGGCCGGACGCGCTCGTCGAGAGGACCGGGCACGACCACCTTCGCCACCAGCGCACCGTTCTCGGTCTCGAGCTTCAGGTTCAGCCCGCGCGAAACCCCCGACTGCACCACCGGCGTCGAGCCGACTCGCACATCCACAGACCCGTTGGCCTGCTCGATCACGTTCACATCGACCAGCGTCGAGAGTTCCTCCAGCAGCGCGTCCCGCTGATCGCGCAGCGCGACGTTCTCCGTCGTCCCGAGTTCCGAAGTCGAAACCGCCACGTTCAGCGACGCGACCTCGGCGAAGATCGTCTCGGCCCGCGCCACCGCCCCCGCAAGTTGCGAATCAACCTGGGACCGGACAGCGACAAGGTCCGAACGCAGCGCCCGCAGATGCGACGCGAGCGCGACGCCCTGATCGACAATCAGCGATTTCGTCTCCGCGGAGCCGGGATTGTTGGCGAGTTCTGAAAAAGCGTTTACAAACTTATTTAGTTGAGCGCTCAGGCCGAGCTCGCCGAGATCGTTCGTTATCGATTCGACCTGTGAGAACAGGTCCGTCGAGACCTGGGCCGCGGTCTGGTCGGAGACCGTCGCGCGAAGCCGGGCGAGCAGCGCCTGATCGACCCTGCGGGAAACGTCCACCAGGCTCACGCCGCGACCCGCGCTGACGCCCAACGGGCCCCCGGCGCCGGCGATCGGGTTCAGCGACGCGACTCGCCGCGTGAAGCCCGGCGTGGCGGCGTTGGCGAGGTTGTCGCCCGCGACCTGGATCGCCAACTGGCTCGCCGTCAGCGCCGAACGACCGATCGAAAATGACGCGGTGATGCTCATGGACGGTCAACTCACACAATCGAGCGCGGTGACGACGGTGGCGCCAGCGCGAACAACACCCGATCGGCTGTACGCGCCCGAATGGCTGTGCCAGCCCTCCGCTGCGCGGATCAGGCCCTGCATGTGCTTCGCAAGTTTCTCCGCAGCGATACGCGTCGCGGCGTTCTTCGCCTGCACGCGCTCGATCAGCCGCCGCAACGCCGCCGCCGCTTCCAACAAAGCGCCTTGCACGGGCGAGACGCCCGTGCCACTGTTCGGTCCTACGCCGCCGTTGGTGATAGTGGCACGGGCGTCCCGCCCGTGCGCAAATCCATTTTCGATCAACCCGACCAGATCTGTGATTGTCGTTCTAACGGGATCGAGCGCAGCCGGCGCCGACGTTTGCTGCGCCGCGTCGCGCACGATCGACGCGCGCTCGGCGTCGAGCGCAGCCAACCGCTGCACAATCTCGTTCTCGTCGGTGATCGCCCGCGTGATCCTGGCTGTGTCCGCGGCGGAAACGGCGCGGGCGCGAGCGTCGGCGATCGCGTCGAGCCGGGCGTAAGCGGCATGCAGGTCGGCGAGAAGCCGATCGAGCCTGTCTGCGAACGTGTCCCGGGATGTTCTGCTTTTATCAGGCATGGGTGTCGATCTCCGCGGAGAGCCGGGGATCGTGCCGCAACTGGCGCGCCACGGCGTCGACCAGGCCGTAGCGTTCGCGCGCAACGATGTTGCGCGCGATCTCGGCGTCGAGCATCGGGCCGAAGGATTTTTCTGCGGGTGTCGGGCCGAACGGCGGCGCCGCGTGGTTGTGCTCGCGCGACATCTTCAGGATCGGCTCGATCAGTGTCGCCGAGATGAACTCTTCCGCAGCACGCCTGCCGTCGTCGGCGGTCGGCGCACCGGCGGCGAGGCGAGCGTTGAAATGTCCGAGCACCGCCTGCCCCGCGCCCTCGCCGATCGCACCCTGCCGGGACGCCGCGCGCTGAACGTGCGGCCCGGCCTGGCCTCCGGCGATTATGGCTGGCGCACCGATCGAGTTCATCAGTTTACTATCAGCTCCGCATGGAGCGCTCCCGTGCGATGCAGTTGCATCAGAATGGCGATCTGATCCTTCACCGGGACGTCGAGCTGCTTCAGCGCCGCGAGCAGGTCCTGGAGCCTTGCGTTCTCGCGCGGCCGGCCCTCCGCGCCGAGCGTGGCCCACCGGCTCGGCTGCTCCAGCCCGCCCGGCTCCGGCGGCGTCACGCTCGTAATAATTAGATTGCCGTGCGTCAGCGCCGTCGGGCTGATCTCCACCGCGCCCGTCATGACGATGATCCCCTCACGCTCGTTCACCACGACTCGCGCGGGCAGCGACAAGAGCGACGGATCGAACCGCACGCTCATGATGTCGGCGATGAATCCCGCCGGGTCCGCGAGGTCGGTAGCGGGGATCCGCACACGAACTGTCCGCTCGTCCGCGGCGAACGCGATCGCTTCCTCGCTGCGCTCGAGGCCCATGCGGTGCTGATTAATCACGTCCGCGAGGAGTTGCGCCGTCGTCCATCCCGCTACATTTGAGTTTATAAGAAGTGTAATCGTTCCGTCGGCGGCGATCGTGGGCGTGCGGACTTCGCGGACGATTCTTGCCCCGCCGCGGACCACGCCGCGCGCCGTGTTGCCTCCCTCGACGACGACGGGGCCCTGCGCGATCGCGTAGACATCGTGCGGCGGGAGCGGCGCGCGCAGCGGCGCGAGGAACAGTTCACCCCCGGCGAGGCTCGCCGGGTTGTTGAGCGCGGTTACGGTCACATCGAAAGCGTCGTCGGGACGGGCGCCGGTGCGGTCGATCCTCGCGGTGACCATGACGAGCGCGACGGACCGGCTGTTGGCGAGTTCCTCGAACCCGCCGATCGGATTCCCCGAGTTTTCCAGCAGTTTCGCCAGCGGGCGCGCGACGATGAGATCCTGACCGCTGTCGCCCGTGCCGGGCAGGCCGATGACAAGCCCGAGGCCCTGGAGCACCGACTCGCCCTGGCCCTGGAGCCGGACGAGTTCCTGCACGCTCGTCGCGCGGGCCGCCGGCGACCAAGCCGCGGCGAGCGCCAGCGTCATAATGAGTTGAATTATTAAACTGCGCATCGGGGCCTCCGGTTCATGCCTGTTCAATCCGTATCAGAAGTTGAAGATAGTTTCCAGCACCCGCGGGATTACGCCTTTCTTGGTCGATCGGCGGATCTCCCCCTCGTGCTGCATGTCGAGGCTCAGGCCGTAGAGTTGCGTCGAGAGCACGGTGTTGTCGCGCGTGATGTCCTGCGGTCGGCACAGCCCGGTGAGCATGATCGTCTGCGATTCCTGATCGGTGCGTGTCGCCGTGCGGGCTTCGAGCAGCAGCGTCCCGTTGGGCTTGACCTCGACGACCCGCGCGGTCAGCCGCGTGTCGATGCGGTCGTTGCGGGTGTATTCGCCCGCGCCCTCGAATGTCGTCTCGCTGTTGGCGAGGTCGATGTCGCTCAGCCGCGTGCCGCCGGTCGGCAGACGGAACTGGAGAAACTGGTTCAGCAGCGTGCGGTTGAGCAGCGAGAACGAGCTCTCGTATTCCTTTTCCTCTGTGACTTCCTGGTCGCGGAATGCGCGCGTGTTCTCGCGGACGATGATCGTCACGAGGTCGTTCGGCGAGAACTCGCGCTCGCGTGTCGGCGGGATCGCGAACAGGCTCACCGAATACAGCGAGATCGCCGGGTCCGCCGGTTCCCGCGCCGGCGCGGTGTCGCCGTTCCGATGAAAAAGACTCTGCGCCGACGCGCCCGGCGCGAGCGCGAGACACGGCGAGGACGCTACCACGATCATCACGGCCTTGCGTTTCATTCCTGTGCTCCGGCTTCGGCGAGCGTAGCGTCCGCCTGGTGCGCGTCGAGATTCACGATTGCGCGGCCCGGCGCGATGACGCGCGCCACGAATGACTTCCTGGATCCGTCCACGCGCATCTCGATTCGCTCGCCCTCGCGGGCGTCCTGCTGGGCGCGGGCTTTGGTCTTGACAACGACCCCGCCGCTGACACAGTGAACCGACACGAGTTCGCCGCGACGCACGACGATCGGCGGCACGAGCGCGTCGGTGCGCAGGATCGTCCCCGCGTCGAGTCGGCGACGCGCCAGCGAGCCGACGGCGTTCTCAGGATCCGCGATCATCGGGGCGCCCGTCGGCTCGACCCACATTACTTCGACGCGGACGCTGTCGGCGCCGATCGATTCATTACGGTCGGCGGCGCGCGTCAGCATGACCACAGGGCGGCGCAATCTCACATCCGCTCGCAGTGTGCGCGAATCCAGCAGCCGATCACCCGTGTATATCCACACGGTCGCCGCGTACCGCGATGCGCCCGGGGTCGCGGCGGGCTGGATCTCGATCCGCCGACCCGCTTCGGGTGTATCAAGAAAGTCAGCGTCCGCGGGGTCGAACCGAACCCTCAGGTCCGTCGCTTCGACGCTGTAGACACGCGCGAGAAGTTCGGCCAGGCGCGTGCGCACCGTCGCCGGACCGGTGAAATCGACTTCGGCGGGTTCGTCGGCAAGCGCGGGCGCGGCATCAATATCAGTGATAGTTTCGATGCGCAGCGGGCGGAGCGCGCACGTCGAGCCGCGCAGCGCCAGCCGGCCCCAGTTGACGCCGAGTTTGTCGAGCACTGCCCGCACGGCGTCGATCCCGATCTCGCCGAGCGACGCCTCCCCAGCCGGGCGGATGACCGCTCCCGCCAGCCGTTCGGCGTCATCACCGGCGAGTTCGGCGATCATGCCCAGCGTGATCGCGCCGGCGAGATCCACCGACGCTGCGGGACGCAGCGTTATCGTCCCCGCGCTTGCAAACGACGCGACGGCGAGCAGCAGGATGATGACGACGGTTTTCATGGGCGAAGCAATTGGTGTCACTAAGTTCTGGCGCCGTGGTACGGGCGTCCGGCCCGTCATATGTTGATCTGAGATTGATTCGCACGGGCGGGACGCCCGTGCCCCTGGCTTCATTCACGGCCGAGGATCACCGGCGGATCTGGGCGATGGTCTGGAGGGATTCGTCCGCGGTGCGGATGGACTGGCTGTTCATCTCGAAGGCGCGTTGGGTACGGATGAGGCCGATGAGTTCACGCGTTGGGTTGACGTTGGATCCTTCGATGAAGCCCTGGCGGAGGAGGCCGAGGCCGTTCTCGGAGGGGTTCGCGGTTGTGGGCGGCCCGGAGGCGGCCGTCTCGGCGAAGAGGTTCTCCCCGATCTGTTTCAGGCCGGCCGGGTTGATGAAGCGCGCGAGTTCGAGCTGGCCGACTTCCTGCGGCTCGGCGTCGCCGGCGATCAGCGCGAGCACCCGCCCGTCGGTGCTGATCGAGATCCCCTCGACCCCGTCCGGAATCGTAATATTAGGTTGAATCCGGCGGCCCTGATCGTTGGCGAGGACGAGTTCGCCGTCCTCGTTGAGGGCGAAGTTGCCGGCCCGGGAGTAGGCGATCCCGTTGGCGCCGCGATCGTCCTCGACCTGCACCTGGAAGAAGCCCTTGCCCTCGATGGCGACGTCGAGTTCCTGCCCGGTGTTGATGAGCGAGCCTTGGGTGAAATCGACCTGCGTGCCCGAGACCTTCACGCCGAGGCCGACGTACAGGCCGGTCGGGCGCTGATCGCCGTTGGCGTTCTCTACGCCGGGCTGCGCCTTCTCGATGTAGAGCAGGTCCTGGAAGTTGACCCGGCTGCCCTTGAAGCCGTCGGTATTAACATTCGCAAGGTTGTTGGCGACCACGTCGAGTTGCGTGGACAGCGCGCTCAGCCCGGTCGCGGCGGAATGCAGTGCGGTTATCGCCATCGTCGTCGGTCCTTCGTTTGAACTGCTTGTTCACCGCAGAGACGCAGCGAACGCAGAGGGGGTCAGGAGGGGGTCAGGAACGGGAGGATGTTCTGGTTCGAGTTTCGTGGATGGGGTCCGACGCGCAGGAAGATCTGAGCAGGCGGACGGGTTCCGATCGTGACCATGTTTCACTGCACTTCACCGCGCTCTCCGCGTATCTGCGGTGAATCCGGCCGGCGCGAGTCATGGTCAGTTCGTCCTGCCGAAGACGTTGATCGCGGAGTTCATGAGTGTGTCTGTAAGTTCGAGTATTCTTGAGTTCATCGTGACGGCCCGCCCGGCGTTCGAGACGTCCATCATCGCGCGGATCGGGTCGACGCCGGACCTCTCGACCGCGCCGGGTTCGATGAATGAGCCGGTGGGGATGGTCGCGGCGCCGGGGCCGGCGCTGAAGAGGTTCTCTCCGACTTTGCGCAGGCGCGACAGATCGACGGGCGCGGCGATCTGGAGCCGGGCGACCTCGTCGCCGTCCTGGTAGATCACGCCGTCGTTGTTGATTTCGGCGGGGAACTCTGGGTCGAGGGTTATGGGCGCTCCGGCGTCGTCGAGCACGAGGCGGCCGGTGGCGGCCTGGACGAGCGCGCCGGATGGGTCGAGCGTGAATCGGCCGTCGCGAGTGAACTTAATTTCATCGCCCGACCCGTCGCCGGTGGCGTCGACGATGAAGAACCCCTCGCCGAGGATCGCCGCGTCGAGCGGGTTGCCGGTGGGTTCGGGGGCGGCGGATGTGAAGCGTGTCATGGTCGGCGCCGCGAGCGCCCCCCCGCCGAGCCGATCCAGCAGCGTGTTCGAATCTATATGGAATAGCCCGTCCTCGATGCGTTCGGCGGGCCGTTGGGCGGCGAGGATGAAGTCGGGCTTGAACGCGTGGGTGTTGACGTTGGCGAGGTTGTTCGAGGCGACGTCCATGCGGTGCATCGCGGTGAGCAGGCCGGACGCGGAGAGGTACAGGCCGTAGTTCATCGCGCCCCCCCGCCTACGGGCAAGGCGTCGTCGAGATCGGGCGCCGGGCCGAGGCGCAGATCGAGGAGCATCTGTTCGGTCGCCGCTGCGAGGTGCATCGCGGCTGCCGCGCGGGCGGCGGCGAGAAGCCGCTCGCCGATCGTCACCCCGGGACGCTCCATCGACGGGTTGATCGTGCGGGCCGGCTCCATGACTCGTAGACAGACTCAAACGATGTGCCAACGGCTCGGGGGCAGGCCTGGGGGCCACGTGGTAATGACATCCGGCGCGGCGCAACCGGTGCGCGGGATGAACATGCGCTCGAGCGCAGACTTCGCACACTCGGCGCTCGCGCGCACCACGCCGGGCCCCGAACGCCTCTCACCCCGGCCCTCTCCCGGGGGAGAGGGGCTTGGGCGACAGCGGCACGGGCGCGGACAGTGGCGCAGACTCGACCGTGGCACGGGCGTCTCGCGCGTGCGCCGGCGAAACTTATGCAATAGCGACCGAAGATCGCCCCCCCGCCGGCCGGGGGTGGCTCGCGGTCCTGTTTCAGCCGTTCGACACGCGG
>CAZTEE010000038.1:0-8650 GCA_964611775.1 uncultured Phycisphaeraceae bacterium
ATCGTGGGGAGCCGGCTCGGCTGCTGCATCTCGGGCCGGCCGAACTGACCCTGCCGCTGCGTCACGCTCATATCGGCGCGGAACGAGTAGTTGTTTTCCGCGCCGGCCTCGAGCGTCAACCGAACGAGCCTGCGCGGCTCGGCGCCGGGGGCGAGGAGTGTTATCTCCACCGCGGGCGCCGGGGCTGGTTGGTTAATCTGCGCCAAACCGGGTCGGGCGAGAACAACGGCGCTGATCGCCGCACACACGAATGTCCGTCTCATCTGAAACTCCGAGGCCTGTCCCGGCGGGAACTGTCCGCGCTGGGGGGTGATGATAGAACCAACGCGGCTGGGCGCGTGGCCGGGCGGCTGACGCCGACGGCGTCACTCTGGTTGCTTGCGCTGTGTCGGCGCGGGCTCGGATTCGTACTCCATCTCCAATTTTATTGCTGATTCCACGACGATCGGATCCATGTCCCGGAGTGTCGCCCGGGAGACCGATTCTGCGCGGGAGATCAGAGTCATCCGGGTCGGCATGAACAGTCGTAGGTTCTGCGTGATATTCGCTTCGCCGGTGACATTCATTGATTCGATCATGACGGAGACGCCTTCCTCGTCGACGCCCGGCGCCGGCGCCGGCTTGTCGTCATGCAGCCCGCCGAGCATCGTGCTGCGGATGGCGACCGTTTCGCCGTCGAATGAGACGACCTCGAATTCGGATGCAATTTCCAGAGGCACTCCAAACGAATCATCCGTTTCGATGACTTTCCATCGTGCGCCTACCCCGACCGGCTCGGCGGGGTAGGCGACGCTCGTCTGGCTCATGGATCGCAATAAGTTTTTAAAAAATTCGGTGAACGCTTCGTCGGCGAACTCCGGCGCCTCGGCGGAGATAGACGTGATCGCGCCGCGATCGGTCATCGTGATCGTGGCGGTGAAGTGCCGCAGCGGGCCGATGATTTCTTCGATTGCGTCGTGGACCGTCGGATCTTCGCCGGGCTGCGGCTCGTCGACGAGGACGGATTCTACCTTTGTTGTGACGGTCAGCTCGCCGTCGAGACGGATGTTATCAATCCGGGAACGCGCCGATTGCGTGACGCCGGGGGACTTCATTTCCGGGATCTCGAATTCTCCGAACTTCTGGCTGACCGTTGTCGTCGTGCGCAGGACCGCGACCTGCTCGGCGCCGACCTCGGCGCGGATGCGGATCGGCCGTCGCGGCTCCGCGCCGGCGTCGAGGAGTTCAATCGCCGGCGCGGGTCGTTCGATCACGATCGGCGCGGCGTTCGCCGCTGACGCGAAAAAAATCGGGACGATCACAGCGGCGATCAGGTCGAACTTCGGTGTGTGCATCGCTCGGCTCCGGGGAGGTGTTGAACAGGAAATGCCCGGGGCTATCCTACACGGTGGAGACAGGATCATGCCCATTGAAATCACCTACCTCGGCCATTCCGGGTTTCTGATCGCCGGGGGCGGGGCGACCGTCGCGATCGACCCGTTCCTCACCGGCAACCCGATCGCTGTCCACAAGCCGGGCGACCTGCGCCCGACGCACGTAGCCGTGACACACGGGCACGAGGACCACCTCGGAGACACCGTTGAGATCGCCAGGCGCACCGGAGCGGAGGTCTTCGCGGCGTACGAGCTCTGCAACTATCTCGGCGAGCAAGGCGTGTCTAAGACGCAGCCGATGAACCCCGGCGGGCGTGTCGCGACGCCGTTCGGGTTTGTCGCGCTTACGCAGGCGTTCCACTCGTCGAGTTATCAGGGCCGGTACATGGGCATGCCTTGCGGCGTGATAGTCAATATCGCCGGCGTCACCGTCTATCACTGCGGGGACACCGGGCTGTTCGGCGATATGAAACTTATCGGTGAGATTTATAAGCCCGACGTCGCGATGATCCCGATCGGGGACCGCTTCACGATGGGGCCGGAACTCGCGTCGCGGGCTGCGGAACTGATCCGGCCGGGCGTCGCGATCCCGGTTCATTACAACACCTGGCCGCCGATCGAGCAGGACCCGGCGACCTTCCGGCCGACGGGCGTCGAGGTCACGGTGATGAAGCCGGGCGAGTTTCGGTCGTTCGGCTGACGCGGGCGCGGGCGGTCGGGGCGCATGCTCCGCCGGGACGCCGTAGTATCGGTGTTCATGGTGCGTCGGAGGGAATCGGGAGGTCGGGTGCTGGCGATCGCGCTAATTGCTGCGACGGCGCTAGCGCTCGCGCCGACCCGGCTGACCCGCTGGGCCGGCTGGCTGGCCGACCCGGTCACGTTCGTGATCCAGCCGATCGCGCACCCGGTCACGCGCGCGACGCGGTGGCTCCTTCCCGAGCGCGACGCGCTGGGCATAGACGACCCACGCGTCCGTGCGCTGGCGCTCGAACGTGACGAGACCCGCCGATCGCTGCGCCAGGCGGAACTTCGCATCGAACAACTCGAACGGCAGGTGCGCGACCTCCAATCGGGCGTGCCCGTGGCGCCGGGCGCGAGGGTCCGGCAGGTCTGGGCGCCGGTGACGGGGAGGTCGAGCAATCTCGGCGACGGGTCGATCCGGATCGGCGCGGGCCGGGCCGAGCGCGTCGAGGAAGTTGTCAGCGTTGCGACGACGCGCGGCGTGCATCTCGTCGGGAGAATCATCGAGGTCCGCGCTCAGACCGCGTGGATACTCCCGTTCAATCATCCCGGCGCCGGGCCGATCGAGGGAGTCGTGATGGCGGGGGCGACGCTCGCGGAGGGGTTCGGTTGCCTGCTGCGCGGGCGTGGCGACGGGGCTCTGGAAGGGGATCTGGTCGCGGAAGCGCGCGGGATCGAGCCGGGCCAACTAGTACGGCTGCGCGACGAAGCCTGGCCCGAGATCGCTCAGATGCTCGTGCTAGGAAGGGTCGCCGAGGTTGAACGCAAGGAGAACGGGCGCCTGCGCGTGGTAGTTGTTCCGGACGTGGACCCGGCCCGGGTCAGCGAGGTTGTCGTGCGCGTTCCCGAGGCGGCGCCGGGGCCCACGGCTGGCGCGGGGGGCGACGGATGAACTGGCTTGTCTTTTTCATCGGCGCTTGGGTGATGATGGGGCTTGAGCTCGGCCTGCGCGACGGGCTGGCGCTCGGGCCGACGGGAGGGTCCCCGTCGTTCGCGCTGATCTATCTTGTGTTTATTGCGATGTCGTCGCCCAAACGCACGGCGATGTGGGCGGGCGCCGGTGTCGGGCTGCTGTTGGATCTCACCCGCGCCCTCCCCGCCGCCGACGGGCTTCGCGTTGTAACGACGATCGGGCCGATGACGCTCGGCGCGACGCTAGCGGCGTACACGGTCGTGCAGGTGCGCGGCGTGCTCTATCAGCGCAACCCGTTCACCGGGCCGATCGTAGTCGCGGTCGCGGTGTTTCTCGCGCATCTGCTGGGGATAGCGACGCTGGAACTTCGATCGTGGTACGACTCGGCGGTGGACCTCGCGGCGGTGCGCGAGGTCGCCCGAGCTGCGCTTACGGCGGCGTACTCGGCGGGTGTGGCGCTGCTGCTCGGCGTGATGTTCAAGCCGATCCTGCCGCTGCTCGCCGCGGCGTTCCAGTTTGACCCGACGCCGTCGGCCTGGCGCTGGGGGCACGGGCGGCGCGCGTCGTCGCACCGCTGAACGGATCGGCTCTCGATATATACTTATGATGGCGCGAACTCGTGCAGCGTCGCCAGCACTTCATCATCGGTCACTGCGCCGAAGTCGCGGTAGAACTGCCCGACAGCGTGGAAATACGCCGGCGTAAGCAGGCAGATCAGGAAATCAACCTCACGTCGGAGCGTCTCGGCGGTGTCCAGCGGCGCGACGGGAAGCGCAACGATCACACGCGAAACGCCCGCGGCTCGCGCGATAGCGATAGCGGCCCGCATGGTTGCGCCCGTGGCGACGCCGTCGTCAACGAGGATCGCGTCGCGGCCGGCGAGGGCCGCGGGGGCGCGGACCGCGCGGTAGATATTGGCGCGGGCCGCGAGCACGCCGCGCTCGCGCGCCAGCGTTCGATCTAGAGCGTCGGGGGAAACAGTGCTGGCGATCTCGGCGTTGAAGACGGGCGGGCCGGATTCGCCCACCGCGCCGATCGCGAGTTCCGGCTGGGCGGGGTGGCCGAGTTTGCGGACAAGCAGAACGTCGAGTTCGGCGTCGAGCGCCCGCGCGATCTCCGCAGCGACGGGCACGCCGCCGCGCGGCAAGGCGAGAACTATCGGGGTCGCGAATTCCATGCTGAGCAGATGTGCGGCGAGCGATCTGCCGGCGTCTGCGCGGTCGGAGTATTGCTCGGGGTAGGGGTGCATCGAGGCTCCGCGGGAGTTTTTTCGCATGGGCGGGACGCCCGTGCCACTGATTATTGACGGCGATCGGGCGCCGGGTCGGCGTTCGGCTCGGCTGACGCTTCACGGTTCGCGCACGAGTTCGTCGAGCATCCCCGCGCACGCTGCGTGGAGCATGGTGAAGACCGCGTCGAAGCCGTCGTCTTCGTCCCAGTACGGATCGGGCACGTCGAGAACAGATTCGTCGGCGCCCGCGAGCGCGGGGTCGAAACTCCGCATCAGCCGGACCCGGCTCGGCGGGGCGCCCTCGGCGAGAAGATCGCGGCGATTCTGCCGATCCATCGCGACGAGCAGGTCGAACCTCTCGAAGTCCTCTGCGGGTTCGAGGACGCGGGCCCGCGATGTAAGAATAATCTTATTTTTCCGGGCGACCGCGATGGAGCGCCCGTCCGGGGGCTCGCCGGCGTGCCAGCCGCCGGTCCCGCAGGAATCGACCGAAAACAGGTTATCCACACCCCGCTCACGCGATAGATGGGCGAACACCCCTTCCGCCAGGGGCGATCGGCAGATATTCCCGAGGCAGACGAACAGAACGCCGGTCGGCGGGCTTGAAGTGTTCATCCTCGCATTTTCGCCCGTTGAATCCGCGGAGCAAGGGTGGCAGGAAGTATTCGGTGAAGATACGATCAGGATCGCACGGGGGTCGGCGGATGCGGAATCCGCCACGCTCGGCGACGGCCGCACGGACGCCGGCCGAATCAGCGACGTGGGGCGACGCGGAGCGCGTCCCGCGCCCGGCGAGCACCGGCATGGCAACTCACCTCCGCCTCGACCTGCACACTCACGCCAAGGTCGCCAAGCGCACCGCGTACAACCCCGCTGACATCGAGCGCTTCGCGGACGCCGCCGAACGCCGGGGGCTGCACGGCTACGCGATTACCGAGCACGCGCACGCATCCGAGTTCTGGCGCATTTATGAAGATCTGAGGGAACGCTTCGCGTACACGCGTGGCCGATTCGAGATCGGCGCGTTGCGCGTGTACCCGGGGATGGAGGTCACGCTCGCCGAGCGCGCGGACATCGCGGTCATTGCGCCGCTCGACGATCTGCGTCGGCTGGATGAGTCTTTCGAAACGCCGCTGACCGCCGGGCGTCATCCTTCGGCGCTGGAGTTCGTCGACCGCTTAGGCTCGCTGGATACCCGCACATTGCGGATCATCGCGCACCCGACACGGGACGACAAGCCGGCGCACGGCGTGCCCGAGCCGATGCTCGCCGCGATAGCTGACGCGGTTGAAGTCAACGCCCGGCATGCTGGCTTTGACGCGGTGAGCCGGACGCGTGCTCTGGCGGATCGGCTGGGCGTGCCGCTGGTCGGGGGTAGCGACGCGCACGCCTGGCCGCAGGTCGGCGCGTCGAGCACGCTGATCGCTGCTGAGGATGATTCGTTCGACGCGGTGCGCTCGGCGGTGCTCGGCGGTCGGTGCAGGCCGATTGTTCACGACGACGCGGAGCGGCTGGTCGCTGCGGGACGGGCATTGAAGGAGCGGATCAAGTCGCGTGAGCCGAGGCTCGCGCCGCTCGCCAAGCGGCCGGAGAACGCCGAGGCGTGAGCTTTCGCCGGTGTGGCGGGGTTCAGACGTCCGAATCGCTCTGCAGGTTGCCCTTAAGTTTTTCGAGGTTTTCCAGGAAGATCGCCGTCCCGCGCGCTACGCAGGTGAGCGGGTCTTCGGCGATGCGGACGTCGAGGCCGGTGGCGCTCGCGAGGATGATGTCTATGCCGCGCAGGAGCGCCCCGCCGCCGGCGAGCACGATCCCGTTCTCGACGAGGTCGGCGGCGAGTTCGGGTTCGGCCCGTTCGAGCGTGCGTGTGACGGCCTCGACGATCGCCGAGATCGGCTCCTGGAGCGCCTCGCGGACTTCCTCGCTCGAGAGGATCATCTTGCGGGGCAGGCCCGAGACCATGTCCCGGCCGCGGACCTCCATCGTCCGCTCTTCCCCGACCGGCGCGGCCGAGCCGATCTCGATCTTGATGCGTTCGGCGGTCTGTTCGCCGATCATCATGTTATAAGTCTTCTTCATGTGACTTATGATCGCCTCGTCGAGATCGTCCCCGGCGACGCGGACGGACTCGCACACGGCGATGTCGGCGAGGGACATAATGGCGACCTCGGTCGTCCCGCCCCCGATATCTACGATCATCGACGCGGTCGGCTCTACGAACGGGAGGCCCGCGCCGATCGCGGCCGCGATCGGCTCTTCGAGGAGGTATATCCGCCCGGCGCCGGCACGCTCGGCGCTGTCGAGCACCGCCCGCTTCTCGACCTCGGTGATGCCCGACGGGATCGAGATGACCACGCGGGGCTTGCCGAACCACGACGCCCGCCCGTTCACCTTGTGGATGAAGTAGGCGAGCATCGCCTCGGTGATCTCGAAGTCGCTGATTACGCCGTCCTTGAGCGGGCGTACGGCGGTGATCGAGCCGGGCGTCTTACCCAGCATCTCCTTGGCCATCCACCCGACGGCGGCGCCGTTGTTCAGGACTTCATTGGTGCCTTTTTTTACCGCGACGACGCTGGGCTCATTTAGGACGATGCCCTCGCCGCGGACCGCGACGAGCGTGTTACAGGTGCCGAGGTCGATTCCCATATCAACCGTGAACCAGGATCGGAATCTTTCGAGCAGGCTCATGGGCCAGACAGTCCTTCGGCACGGGATGTGCGCGCGGCGTGATCGCGCTCCATAGAGCCGTAGAATCGGCCCGCGGAGCGTTTCGGCTGGAAGATTATCGGATTTTGCCCGGTGTGAACAATCCTCCGACTCGACGGGAGCGGAACGCGCCGCTCGCGCATCAGTTCGGAAGAGTGATCGAGCGGGCGTCCTGCACCTTGAATGCGCCGATCGGGCCGGATTCGGGCGCCAGCCTCATGCCCGCGATCCACACCAGCGCGACCGCCGCCGTCAGGCAAAGCACGGACAGCAGCAGGAGTCCGGTGTAGATGTTCATCGAGGGGCGCGCCCTGCGCTGCGACCCCGGCAGATTCATCCCGAGCTGGCTCATGCGATTCTGACTCCGATGATCGGGCGCTCCGTTTCGGCGCCCGGCGTTCGCGTGTGATCGGGGGTGGGTGTCAGCGGATGGTGGTGACGATGTCGCCCGGGCGGATGGTCCGGCCGCGGGCGAGTTCGATCCTGCCGACGGCTTCGTTCATCTCGACCTTGGTCAGCCGGAGCACGCCGGCGAACTCGTTGTTCTGAACGATAGTAAGTTCCATCGACTCGGCCAGGCGGTCGTTGGTCCCCGCGTTGATCTGTGCGAGCATCTCGCCCGCGGGCCCGGTGCGGACGTCGGTGATCCTGGCCCGGACCGCCTGTCCGATCGCCGGCCGGGCGCCGCCCGACGCGACCGCGGTCCCCGCGCCCATCGACTGCTGGAGTTCGGCGAGCTGCTCCTGGAGAGCGCGGTTGGTCTCGATCGCTACCTCGAGTTGACCCACGAGATCGTTGACACGGTCGGCGAGCTGGATCTCCCGCTGCTTCGAGCGGAGCTCGTCCTCGCGGAGTTTCGAGAGTTCGTCGCGGTAACTGGAGATCAGGGTCGCCTGGGTCTGGCTCATCGAGGAGAGCCGATCTATGCGGGCCTGAACGCCGGCGAGTTCGACCTGGGCCTGCTTGAGGTCGGCGAGCAGGCGTGAGGCTTCCTGCTGGAGCGATGATCGCTCGGAGATCGCTTCGTTGAGCCGGCTGTTCACGCCGTCGATCTCACGCTGGAGATTCGCGCGGTCCTCGGCGTGGCGTCCCTCGGCGGACTGCAACTGCGACTGGACGCTGTTGGCCCGGGCTTCGATCGCCTGATACTGGCCCCGGATCCGCTCGGCGTTGGCGCTGAAGGCGACCGTCAACGCGGAGAGAAGGATGCTCAGAACCACGGCGAAGACGACGAGAATCTTTGTCACTGCGTGCACAGTCGGTATCCCCCACGCTGGCGTGGCTGTTCGATACGAGTATTCGGACCCACCGCGCCCCGGGGCCGACGCGCGTCCCGTGGCTGCTCTACGCACCCGGCCCCGCGGCGGATCCCAGGGATCATCCGGGAGGCGAATACGGGAATCATACTTGGTACCCGGCTCAGCGTGAAGCGTCAACACCAGCCGAGGCCGTTCCGAGTTCGCGCGACCGCAGGACCGCCGCCGCCGCCGACACCCGCACCAGGCCCGACTCGTCCCCGAGCAGCGAGTCCAGCCGGGCCAGGTTCCCGACCCCAACGGTCTCGCCGAGCACAAACGCCGACTGGGCCCGGATCGCGGGGTTGGGGTCGGTCCAGTATTCCTCGGCGATGAACGACCCGCGCGGATTGCCGAGCCTGGCCAGCGCGAGCGCCGCAGCGAGACGGACTTC
>CAZTEE010000038.1:8660-11473 GCA_964611775.1 uncultured Phycisphaeraceae bacterium
AGTCGAAAAGCTCCACGTTTTCGAGAGCCCGGCCGAGGCGCGAATGGCCTTGAAAACAATCTCGGCTCGTAGTGGTGTTGCTGTCGAAGAGCTGCGCGGAATCCCGTACGTCTGGCATGAGCGCCGCAGCGAGACGGACTTCCGCGGGCAGGCGGTCGGCGCCTTCGCGGGCGGAGAGGTATATAAGTTGGTCGATGGATCTGCGGTCGCCGACGTTCCCGATTATCTGGACTGCGAGGGCGGTGGCTTCGAGATCCTCGGGCCGGGAGGGGAACAACGCCGCCCGGATCGTCTCGATCGCGCCGGTGTCGCCGAGCTTCACGAGAGCCTCAGCGATTTGGAGCCTGGCGAGGCGGTCATCAATCGGGCTGGCGAGCGGGGTCGATCGCCTTGCCGCGGAGCGCAGCAGGCCTACCGCGCTGCGGTCGCCGATCTCGCCGAGGATGAACGCCGCCTGAGCCCGAGCCGAGGGGCTGGTCCCGTTAAGGAGGTCGGCGAGCGGGTTCGGGTCGGTGTTGCCGCCGGTCGCCCGACTCGCGTAGATCGCCGCGGCTCGGACCACCGGCGATGGATCCTTCAGCAACGGCTCGACAAACACCGCCGATTGACTCAAGTTCAGTTTGCCGACCGTCATCGCCGCGACGAAGCGCACGCCGAGGTTCGTATCCGCAAGCCCGGCGCGGACGATCGGTTCTAGAACTCCCGGCTCCGGGTGCAGACCTTCGATGGCGTTAGCGCGCAGCATGGGATCGGCGCCGAGCGCTGCGGTTGTGAGGATCTCGATCGCCCGGCTGCGCAGCGACTCCCGCGCGCCGGGGTCCGACGCGAAGCGGATCTCCGCCTGACTCGGCGCCGCCGACTGCCGACCCGCGCCGGACGCGCAGCCCGCGAGAAAAACTAGCGCCGTCGATAGAAGTGTCACGACGCATCCGGTTCGGTTCATCGAGCGTTCCCTTCCCGATCACGCCGACCCGCCGGCGTCAAAGTCCAACCCGCGATCAGCCCCGCGGCGACCAGCGTCGCCCACCCGGCCCAGTCGCCGAACCGGGCGTATAGCGTCGCCCGCCGATTGGGGAGCGCGACCGCTGCGCGCATGACCCCGTCGGTGTTCACCAGTTCGGATCGGTTCTCGGGCCCGATCGCTTGAATCCGGCCCGTCGTATCGAACGCAGCGGAGATCCCCGTGTTCGCCGCACGGGCCATCGGCGTGCGGAGTTCGATCGCGCGCCAGCGGGAAACGAGGAGGTGCTGCTCGCGTTTGCCGGGGGTGTCGCCGAACCAGCCGTCATTGGTGAGGTTGACCATGACATCCGCGCGACGCACGCCGGCGTCGAAAACAAGCCGTCGGCAGACCCGCGCCGTCGCCGCCTCGAAACAGATCGGTGTGACGACACGCACGCCACGCCCCGATGGCACGGGCGTCCCGTCCGTGTGCTCGCCATCCAGCCCGCCATCGGTGTCCGACCAAAGCTCACCCGCCGACACTCGCCCAACCTCGAACACCGTCCGAGCGGACCCCGGATCGAGATCGAACGCCATCCCGGGCGCCCCGATCGACAGCAGCATCCGCTCCAGCCGATCGCTCCACGAGATCCCGGGCATCACCTCTCCGAACGGCGTTAGATGAAGTTTGTCATACCTGGCTCCGACCACCGAACCGTCTTTAATAATAAATGCGCTATTATATTTGCCGTCGTGCTCGAAGGTGATCCCGCGCCCGTCCGAGCCGATCCTCAACCCGTCGTACCCGATCGCGCCGACGAGCATCGGCGTCCCGAGCGCCCGCTGGAGTTCCGCGAGCGCCTCGTTGAAAGCCCAGGTCGGCGTGCCGTCCTCGTAGACAAGGCCTGCGTCGCGCATCTCCGCGACAGCGTCGGGCGAGAGCGTCTCACCCGGGAACATAGTCTCGGGCCAGATTATAAGAGCCAGTGGCACGGGCGTCTCGCCCGTGTTCCCTCCCCCCAGTGGCACGGGTGTCTCGCCCGTGCGCTGCCGTCCCGCCGCCTCGACGGTCAGTTCCTGCATCCTCGCGAAGTCGCGGACGCGATCCGCCACGGTCCAGCCCGTCTTGTTGCTCTGGGGCACATTAGTCTGCACAACCGCAATATTAATAATTTCTTGCGACGCCGCCGCCAGCCCCCGCTCCGCCGAAACTAGCGCCATGCCGCCGGCGTAAGCAGCCGCGACGACCGCCCCAGCGACGCTCAGCCGCGCCGCCAGCGCGATCGGCGAGCATCTTCTCGTCAGCGCCACGACGGCGATCGTCTGTGACAGCGCGACGATGAAAGTGACGCCGTACACGCCGCCCCATTCCGCGATTTGGGCGATCGGCGTGTCGATGAGCGGGTGCGCCAGCAGGAACCACGAGTATCCGGTGAGGACAACCTCGCCGCGGAGCATTTCAAGCCCGGTCCAGACCGCTGCGAGCGCGACGGCGATCCCCCACCGCGACCCCGGCGCCCGCTGCGCGATCCTCGCGCCAAGCCAGACGAACGCCGCGGGATACAGCGCGAGATACGCCGCGAGCAGCGGCCAGCCGACCGCCGTCACCCCGATGAGCCAGCGTTCGAGCCAGAGCCACATCCCGAACGCGACGACCCACACGACTCCCGCCGCCCGCGCCGGGCCGGCGGCCTGAAGCGCGATCCAAACTAACGGCGCAACCGAGACGAAAGCCGTCGGCCACAGCGAGAGCGGCTCCTGCGCCAGCACGAACAGCGCCGCGTGAGCGATCGCGGCGAGCGCGATGGGAACCGCAGATTGCCTCCGACCCGCTGCGCGTCGCGTCATGCAACGAGCGTACGCCGACGGCC
>CAZTEE010000039.1:0-11242 GCA_964611775.1 uncultured Phycisphaeraceae bacterium
TCCAGCCCGGGCTGAGTCCGATCGGCCTCGGGTCGGTATACGCGGGGTGGCGTCCCTACGATGCCCGGCTCGGTCCCGTCGGCGCCCTTCACGCCGCCCGGGCCGGAACGCCGGACCCCTTCCCGGCGTCTGACCATCAGCCCTCTAGTCCCCGGAGGCGACCCGTGCGCATTCTCGTAGCGATCCCCGTCTACAACGAAGAAAAATACGTTGACTCCGTCCTCCGGCGCGTGCTGGAATACACCACGGACGTGCTGGTGATAGACGACGGCTCGACCGACGCCACACCTTGCATGCTGCCCAAGCACCGCGTCGAGGTCATACGCCACGCCGAGAACCGGGGCTACGGCCGGTCGCTCGGCGACGCCTTCCGTTGGGCCGAGGCCTTCTGCTATGACTGGGTGATTACGATGGACTGCGACGAACAGCACGAACCCGCCGCGATCCCCGGCTTCATAGAAATGATCCGCACCAACGAGTGGGACATCATCAGCGGCTCGCGCTACATGCGCACCGACGCCGACGGCGACTCGCCGCCCGTTGACCGCCGGGCGATCAACCGCGAACTCACCGACGAGATCAACCGCAGGCTCGGCCTGTCGATCACCGACGCCTTCTGCGGGTTCAAGGCGCACCGCACCAGCGCCATCGCCCGGCTCGACCTCTCGGAAACCGGGTACGCCTTCCCGATGCAGTTCTGGGTGCAGTCCGTTGCTACGGGGCTGCGCATCCGCGAGATCCCCGTCCGGCTTATTTATAACGATCCGACCCGCACCTTCGGCGGGCCGCTCGACAACCCCGCCTCGCGCCTGGCGCACTATCGGCATGCGCTCCACTGCGCGCTCGAACAGAACGCCGACCGCCTGCCGGCTGCGGCGCTCGACTCAATCACCGCGGGCTGTTGCGGATGAACGGCGTTCCCGCGGTGCTCGTGGAACCTTCCGCCGCGACCATCGTGGAGCGCGCCCGCGCGTTCACCGCTGCGCGACCGCCGGGCCACCCCTCGACACAGACACGCGATACGCTCGGCCTGCCCGTTGACGGCCCGATTGTTATGACCGGGCATCAGGCGTCGTGGTGGCACCCGGGGATTCTTGCAAAGTTCTTCGCGTGCGCCGCGATCGCCGATTGCGCAGCGATGCACGCAGCGTGGATAGTCCCCGATCAGGACGAGCAGGCGTTCGACACGATCGAAGCGCCGGTGAGACGCAGCGGCTCACTCGCGCGGGAGTCAGTTCGGCTGATCCCGACGCCGCCCGCGTCGGCCCCGGTCGCGTCGTTGCCGGCGTTTGACATCGCGGCGCCGAGACTCGTGGGCGAACCGGCGTGCGATTCGATCGAGCCGGGGCTGTGCCGTTTCGCCGACGCGGTTTCCCGTCACCGCGAGGCGTCGAACGCGGCGCGGCAGATCGCGGGCGCTCTCGCCGATCTGATGTCGCCCCGTGTCCGCCGGGCGCCGACCGTCTTCGCCACAGCGTTCCACAAAACAACTTACTTCCGCGAACTGGTCGCTCGATTGGGTGCGGACGCCGACCGCGCGACCGCGATTTATAACAAGGCCGTTTCGTCGGAGCCGCACGCGCACGTCGCTCCGCTGCGCCGGGACGATCGGCAGGGGCGGTATGAACTCCCGTTGTGGCGGATCCCGCCGAACGGCCCGCGCCGCGCGGTCTGGTCGGACGAAATCGCCGACGTCCCTCACGCGGAACTCGCGCCCAAGGCGCTGCTGATGACCGGATTCCTGCGTGCCGCGTGCGCCGACCTATTCATCCACGGGACCGGCGGCGGTATCTACGACCGCATCACCGAAACCTGGCTCCGAAACTGGCTGGGGATCGAACTCGCGCCCGTGCTGGTCGTGAGCGCGACGCTGACTCTGCCGATCGGCGCCGAGACTCCCGACGCCGCAACGGTCGCGCACTCCCGCTGGCGCGCCCATCACGCACGCCACCACCCGCGAGAACTCGGCCGCGACGACCTCCAGCAGCGACGCGACGCGCTCGTCGAAACGATCCGCCGAGCGCGAGACGCCGCCGGCGATCCGGCCGATGAGTTTCGCGCTCTTCACGACCTGCTCGACGAGTACCGCCGGGACGAGCGCGACCGTCTGGCGGCGCTCCGGCGCGAAGCCGCGACGCTCGCGGGTCGGCTGGGAGAGCGTGAGATCGCGCAAGACCGGACCTGGCCGTTCTTCCTGCATCAGGACGAGTCGCTTGACGCGCTCGACCGGGCCGTGCGCGACGCGGTGTGCGATCGGCCCGCAGCGGTCGGCGCGTAAGATATTATCATGCGGCACGCACTATTTTTTCTGACGCTGATCCTGCTTATCGCGCTTTCGGCGCTCGTCGGCTGCCGATCCGAGCGATCCGACGCCGAATCTGACGCCGCGTCGGCGGAGGCGCAATCGTCGCCTCGCATCGTATCGATAAGCCCCGCGATGTCGATAATCCTCGCGGATCTCGGTCTGGCCGATCGCATCGTCGGTCGGCACGGCTTCGACCGCACGCTCGACTCGGCGCTCCCGATCGTCGGCGATCAGACCGGGATCGATTACGAGGCGATCTCGCGCGTCGAGCCGACTCACATCATCATCGAGCGAGGCGCCGACGGGTTGCCCGCGATGCTCGGCTCGCTCGCGGCGGAGCGCGGCTGGACGATCATCGCGCGGCCGATGCTCGCGCTCGGCGACATCCCCGCAGCGACGAATGACCTCGCCGAGACTTTCGCGGACCAGCCCGACGTCGCGGCGCGCCATGCCGATCTTCTCGCGCGGTTCGATCGCGCCTGGGCCGGGGATGGCGCGCTCGCGCAGCGGCTCGGGCGAACGCTCGTCGTCTACTGGACCAGTCCGATCGGCGTCGCCGGGCCGGGGTCTTTTCATCACGATTTATTAGTTCGGCTCGGCGTGACCGCATTACCGGAATCGGGCGGGCCGTACCAGACGCTCGACGCGGAGGATCTTCGCAGGCTCACGCCGGACTCGATCCTGCTGCTCGCTCCGGATCTGACCGACGCCGACATCGACGCGGTGCGCGAGCGATGGAAAGAGTGGGAGATCCCGGCGGCGGTTCGCGGCCGAGTCACGGCGATCCGGCGGTGGACATTCCTTACCCCGAGTACATCGATGATCGAACTCGCCGAGGAACTGCGCAGGCTCGCCGAGGAGGAGGCTTCGAACGGTGAGTTCGACACCTGAGCCGATCGTCAGGGGCTGTTCGATTCGCTTATATATCGTTATGAGTCGCTCATCCCCGCCGGCGACGGGTTCGCGGCAGAGAATCGTTCGCGGAGAGCGGCGATGATCGCCGCGTTGCCGGGCGGGAAGTCCTCGGCCCGCAGATCGGCCGCTGTAGTCCAGCGATGCTCGCTGACCTCGATGTTCCGCGGTTCGGGCGAGCCGGGCGCCAGTCGGCAGATGTACGGGTGCAGGATGACAGCGGCGTGCGGGTAGAGATGCTCGACCGGGGCGATCGGCTCGGCTTCGCCGACCAGGACGCCGATCTCCTCGGAAAGTTCTCGGCGGAGACAATCCACGAGGCTTTCGCCCGGATGTGCCTTGCCGCCCGGGAACTCCCAATACCCGGCGAACACCGTGCCCGGACGCCGACGTGTGACCAATACCTCGGCAGCTCCCGCTGTGAAGCCGAAACCGAGGCCCGCCCGTTCGTGATCTGTTCGGGTGATGACTCCAATCGCCACCTGCACCGGGGCGGAAATGGCGTCGGAAGCAGTAGAAAAATCTTTAAGTGTATTCATGTCAATGATTTATGGCGTTTTTCAGATGTTCGGAACCTGTCTCTTGATCGCTTGATCGGGCGGTATACGCTACCGTGTCGGGTGTTGATGGGGTGCGAAACACCTCCAACACCACTTGCAAAATGGAATCATCCACGGCTTGCCGTGGCACGCAGCCGATCGGGTCCTCGGAGCGCCCGATCGGTTGTTTTTTTCGCGCTCGACGCACAACCGAACGTGCCGTACGCCGAGCATTGCGTTTTCGCACGCTCGACTCGGCATCAACATGGCGCGTCGATTGCACGCGCTTCGCCGCGCGAACGCAGCGCGCGAATCATCACCTCTGCGACGAGCCAGACTTCGAGCGCGATCGTGATGATCGCGACGCCCGCGAGCGACCATCGGCCCGTGCTGAACCACGACGGGTTCGCGTCGTTGCCTATGAACGTCTGCCAGACCATCGCCCACGCGGGGATGACGAGCATGAAGACCGCTGGCGGCGCGATGAACCACCACGGGCGCTTCGTCGCGATCAGCCATGCACCGATGACCAGGAACGCCAGCCCGCCGAGCAGTTGGTTCGTCGCGCCGAAGAGCGGCCAGAGGATCAATCCGCCCTGCCCGAAGTTAGCGATGTTCCACGGCTGACCGGGAGCGGGGACCGCCGCGAGCGCGACCGCGGTGAGGACGGCGAAAAGCGTGGCGCCGTGCGTTGTGGCTAGCCACTTGAAGGGGTTCCAGACTGATGCGTGCCGGACCATCGCGTCAAGCCCGAGCGTTTCCGGGGCACGCTCAGCCGGATGCGAGCCGGTTTCGAGATGCCAGCGGTTCACGCCGCCGCACTCGGGGCAGGTGACGGGCGAACGCGCATCAGACAGCGGCACGGGCGTCCCAAGTGGCACGGGCGTCTCGCCCGTGCGCGAATCAAGTTCAGACAGTGGCACGGGCGTCTCGCCCGTGCGCGAAGAATGCAATTCTGAAGTAATGTCGCTGCTCGCGCCGGAGTCCCTCTCCCCCGGCCCCTTTCCCAGGAGGAGAGGGGAGTCGGCGATCAAGCCTGCAAGGTCGTACCCGCAGCGATGGCACGCGGTGCTCGGCGGCCTCGGCAGAAACGTCCGCGAGAGTTCCTGCACCACGTACCGCTGCAGTCGGCAAGCGGTGTCCATCGTCGTCCCCGCGAATGAAGCGACCAGGACGCCCATCAGCGCGACCGCGACCGACGCGGGCACGCCGAGCGCCTTGACAAGGTTCGCCGCCCCTTCGACAAACGCGCCGACCGTCGCGGCCAGGCCCTGCGCGTCGCGCCAGGAACCGTAGCGGACGCGCCAGCCGATTTCGCCGCTGACGTCGATCACAAGAATGTTTCGAAATTTTGATAGTTTTTCGGACGCTGGAAGATTGGCACGGATCGAGCCATGCGTTGTCGAAAAAGTTTCTTCGTCTGTCCAGAGGTTATCGCTGAACATATGGGTATTGCTGTGCCAAGTCCCCCAAGAGGCATCGGGTTCATACGGGCCAGATAGTCGCATCGGGTACGGCGGGCGGGAATTGAAAGCGATTAGGGACGCGGGTTCACCAACGCGGAAGTATGTGCCGTCGTTGACTGTGAGTTTCCCAGTTGAGCCTTCCCAGACCCCTAATGAAGTCCATCCCAATCCGATGCCCGCTGCGCACGCCGCGATTACGAGCGTTGCGAGGAAAGCCTCGGTGAGCATGGACCCGTAGCCGACGAGGCGGGCGTCGGTCTCTCTGCGGAGTTGTTTGCTGGTTGTTCCCGATCCGACGAGGCAGTGGAAGCCCGACACGGCGCCGCACGCAATCGTGATGAACAACACCGGCAGCATCGGGGGCGCGCCCTCGGGCTGCCACTGCACCATCGGCGCGACGATCTGAAGTTTCGGGCGCGTTCCACCTCCCCCCAGTGGCACGGGCGTCCCGCCCGTTCGCAAAGCGCCAGATTCAGTTGTGATATTATTGCTATCACCGGAGTCCCTCTCCCCCGGCCCGTCTACCAGTGGGAGGTGGGAGTCGGCGTCGCCGAGCCCGTGCGACGCTGCTGGCGTCAAGACTGTTATCGAGTAATGAGCCGGCCGCTCGCTCGGCGCCCCGCCGATCGTCGCCGCCACCACCAGCCCCGCCACCAGCAGCACGATCGCCGAGAGTAGTTGCAGAGAGTTGATGTAGTCCCGCGGCTGGAGCAGCGTCCACACCGGCAACACGCTCGCCACATACGCGTACGCGAGCAATCCGACCACCCAAGCCCACATCGGCGCCGACGCGAGCGCCATGTTGAACGCATGCAACGGCCCCGCGTCCCCCCACACCACGCTCGCGTACATCAACGCCAGCGCCAGCATCGACGGCACAAAGATACTCCGCCCCTTCCGATGCACCGCAAGCCCGATCACCACCGCCAGCGGGATCTGCGCCAGCACCGGGAAGATCGACCCCGGGTACTGCCGAAGGACGCTGGCGATCACAAGCCCGAAGATGGCGAGCACGATCCACAGCGCCATCACCAGCACCGCCAGGAAGATCAGCCTCACGCGAGGTCCGAGCAGGTCGCCAGCGATGTCACCGACGCTGCGCCCCTTGTTTCGCAGCGAAACGACGAGGGCGCCGAGGTCGTGCACCGCGCCGATGAAGATCGACCCGAACACCACCCACAGCACCGCCGGCAGCCACCCCCACATCACCGCGATCGCCGGTCCGACAATCGGCCCCGTCCCCGCGATCGACGTGAAATGATGCCCGAACACGATCGACTTCGGTGTCGGGCAATAGTCGCGGTCGTCACAAAGAACGGTCGCCGGGGTGGGCGTGTCTTCTCGGAGCAGGAAGACACGGCCCGCCACCCAGCGACCGATGGTGACATACGCAATGAGGAGCGCGGCGCCGACTGTCAGGACGAGAACCAGAGCGTCCATTCGCGTTCCTCTTACCATACACATGAGCACGCCAGTCGCCGGTTGTCAAGCCCGGCGTGTCAGAATTATTCTTCAAGGAGCCGCCCGTGCCCAGACTCATCGACCTCTCGCGCGTCATCGAGCCCGGCATGATCACCGATCCGCGACTCCCGACTCCCGCTGTGCGCGACGTGTGGACGCGCGATTCATCAACGGTTCACTACGCGCCCGGCGTGTCGTTCCAGATCGCCTCGATCGACATCTGCCAGAACACGGGCACATATCTAGACGCGCCATTCCATCGGCACGCGACCGGCGAGGGCGTCTGGAATCTGCCCATCGAGCGCGTCGCGTGCCTGCCCGGTATGCGCATCGACATGCGCGGCTTGACTCGAACCAAGAGACGCGCGATCGAACCGGGCGATGTCGAGTCGGCGCTCGCGGGGTTCGATCTCGCCGGCGTCGCCGTTCTTCTCTGGACAGGGTTCGATGAACTCTGGAACGACGACGCCTACCGAGCGAATCGGCATCCGTTCATCTCCGCGTCGCTGGCCGAGTGGCTCGTCGTGCGAGGCGTGGCGATCGTCGGCCTCGACGCGATCAATGCCGACGACACGGCCGACCTCGCCCGACCGGCTCACACCATACTCCTCGGCGCCGGGACGTGCATCGTCGAAAACCTCGTGAATCTCGGCGAACTGCCCGACAGCAACTTCCGCTTCACCGCGGCGCCGATCCGCGCCGAAGGTCTCGGCTCGTTCCCAGTCCGAGCATTCGCGGAACTATTATAACTATACAATCCACAACATAAACCCCAGCGCCCAGGGATGAAATCCCTGGGATCGCCGCCCGGTGGCACGGGCGAGCCAGTGGCACGGGCGTCCCGTCCGTGCAATCAGTCCGAATCCCGAGTCCGCGAAAGCCCCTCATCGTCCCGCAGCGCGACAAAGAGATTCTTCAGATAATCAGCCGCTGCGAGCACACTGAACGCGCCCGCGAGCATAAACGCCGCCCACTCTGCCCAAGCCGGCGCAGAGGTAAGTTCGACAGCGAACCACATGAAGAAGAACGCCGTCGTCCACTTCCCCGCGCGAGAGGGTGACAGCCCGATGAATCGGCTCAGCCGCCCGCGCACCGCCGCGATTCCGACCGCGCCCGTGACCGCTGCATCGCGCGCGAGCGCGACCGCCGCCTGCCACCACACGATCTCGCCCGCGAGCAGCAGCGTCACGATCGCGCTGAGCGTGAAGAGTTTGTCGGCGATCGCGTCGAGCATCCCGCCGAGCGCGCTCGTCGCTGCGAATCGTCGCGCGATCACGCCGTCGAGGAAGTCCGTTGCGCCCGCGACCAGCACGATCGGCAGCCTCGCCGTCGGCGCGGCGATCGGCAGAGCGATCGCCAGCACGATCCGCAGCGCTGACAGCGCATTGGGCACGTGCGTTATTGCCCGGTCCAGGGGAGTGCCCCGATGTGAGTCCCGCCGGGTCTGCGTGCCTGTCCGCACTTCGCGCGCCATGCCCGATGGTCGCACAACTCGGCGGGTTCGGCCACCGCTCGGGGCCGGTACCATTGACGTATGGCTCGCCGGAGTTCCCCAATCTCGAACAATGACCCGGCCGCGCCACCGCCGGGCGCCGCCGCTGCTGCGGACCCACTCGCGGAGGCCCTTGCGCAGCGGATCGAGCGCGTCCGTCGGCAGCGAGTCCGCCCCGACCGTGCCGCGACGCTGACGAACGATTTTCAGATCATGTCGCGCGGCCTCAGACGCGATCGGGGCCGAATCGCCGGCGTCGCAGAGGCCTATCTCACGCTGTGCCCGCCCGCGCTCGCCGTCAGAACCTCGCTGCGTGGTCTTAATCGCGGCATGCTCACAATCGCCGCCGATGATTCGTCCGCACGATTCAATCTTGACCGCTGGCTCCGCAACGGCGGCGAGCGCGACATCATCGCAACCAGCCGTGCCGCGATCGCGCGTGTAAAAGTGATCGTTGCGCCGCCGGCGGGCATGGAACAGAGCGGGCAGCGGAGCGGTCAATAAGTCGGCCCGCCGCCGCGCGTGAAGTCGATATTCAAGTATTGGATCGAGATGGGATGCCAGTGATCTGTATCCGGGTCGTGGTAGAGCATGGCCGTTGTCGGGTATGTCGCGCCGCGCACAAGCCGCTGGACAAATCTGACGTTCGCAACGAGCGTGACGCCGTGCTTCGCCAGCACATCTTCGAGCGACGCGGGAGGCGCCCAGTGCCCGACGCCGCCGGACGAGTTGTTCATGTACCAATGGATCTGCGCGAGGTCGTCCGACCATTTGATGTTCTTTGGTGATTGAAATTGTTGCGCAGTTTCCATGAGTTCCATCAGAAACGGTATGAATGCGTCGTACGGGTCGTCACCGGCGCGGATCTGCACTAACTGGATGTCCGCCGCGTGCGGGCCGGCGGCGATCGACGCCGTCGGGCCGTTATCACGCGTGCCAGTACGGATTTCGTGCTCCATCGACACGCGAAAGATCTCATTCGGATCGTCCTGAGCCGTGGCGTCACGACCGGCGGATAGCCTGAATCTGCCGAGTAATACAGGATTATGATCGTCCCAGGCTTTGATCCGCGCGCCGCGTGCGCGCATAGTGTCGGCGTAAGCATCGACATCGCCGGTGGCGCGGCTTACGACGAAGTCCGCCATGAAAGCAGCGAGGTCGGAGCGGTGAATGTCGCCAAGTGTCACGTCGCTTACGGTGATGACCGGCGCCGCCATGAACAGCGCGCGGACCGCGTCCGGGTCCGCCGCCGGGATCTTCGGCGCGTTTCGGAAGTGCCGGTCTACTTCTTTTTGAATTTTCACCAGTTCCGCCGGCGGCCTGTATACGTTTTTTCGACCAGGGAGTAATGCGATTGTCAC
Organism: uncultured Phycisphaeraceae bacterium; assembly: GCA_964611775.1. Taxonomy (GTDB): domain Bacteria; phylum Planctomycetota; class Phycisphaerae; order Phycisphaerales; family UBA1924; genus J020. The sequence goes on from CAZTEE010000039.1 coordinate 9,537, forward strand.
GCCGAGCGCGACGACGGCGACGATACTGATCGCTACCAGTCGAAACTGTCGAGCGTGTGCAAGATTGCTGAATATTGTCATGATGATTGGTTCGGGGAAGCCACGCCCGTGTCCGGGCATCAACGAGACAACCGGACGGGCGCCGCGAATAGTACGGGCGCCTCGCGGCTAAGGTTCCGTGTCATGTAATATCGGAGCTGCGTCAACCCGAGTACGGGTATTCAGTGACGCACGGCATGAGCCTGGCTGGGGTCAGCGTGTGTCAATCGGGCCGGCATCGGGTTCGACTGTTGTCGGGAGATCACGGGAACGGTTCCGCATCCAGACGCACGCGGCGATGAGGAGGAAGTTCCTGCCGAGGGCGATGGTGTTCTCCGTGCGCGCGTCATCGGCGAGGCGCAACGCGCCGGAGCAGCCGCAGGACGGGGCGGACTTGTCGAGGATCAGCGCGCCGAGCGCGATCGAGAACACGACGAGCGTCCCGATCGCGACGCCGAGAACCAGCCGCGGTCGCCAGCGGGCGATCAGCAGCACGCCGAGTGCTATTTCAAATACAAGCAGAGCAGCGAGGACATTCGACGCCTGGTGCTGGAGCGGGGCGGAAGTCGAGCCGGACGGAGCGACGAGCGATATCAGATAATGCACACTTGAATATCCCGGCATTGGAGATTCAGATTTAAGTAATGCTGAAACGATAAATACCGTTCCCATAACCAACCTGAGTAGGGCATGTGTCCGATTCATCACGGGTGATGACGGCGATGGAATCGATGTGTTCTCAGTGTTTACGCCGATCAAGCGTCAATACTCCGGTCCGCCTGTGATTGTATCCATGGAAACAAATTTATACGTGATCGAGTGTATGTGCCAATCGCTGTGCGAAGGGTCGGAATACATAGTCATTATAGTCGGAATCATTCTGTTTTTGTTTGTGCGTTGCATGAATAAGGCGCGTGCGATCATCGCGTGCCCATCACGATCGATTATCTGCGCCAGGCTGATGGGCGGCTCCCAGTGCGAGGAGCCATCGCTGCTCGCAAAGTAGAAATACCAATGCAATCGCTCCAGGCCATTACCCCAGACAACTTTCGTCATGTCTGCCGGCAATTCTGATGAATTCACTAGTTCCATGAGCAGCGGAGTGAAGGCGTTCGGGACATCATCTACACTAATAATCTGCGTGAATTGTACTTCTATGGCGTCTGCGCCTGTCGCGATCGCGCTGGTAGGCCCGGGTTCACGTCCGTCTGACATTTCGTGTTCGAATGACGCCTTAAAAATATCCCAGGGCGCGTCGCTGGGCGTGATATTTCGACCAGTGCGCAAATTAAATCGTTTGCTAATTAACCGCCGATCGGTTGCAGTCAGCGGTTTAGGCGTGTATCCTCGTGATCTCATCCAGGCGCCGTACGTCTCCGCGTCTCCATCAGAACGAGATGCAAGCCACTCGGAGATTACACTCGCAAGCGTTGCTCTTGACCGTGGGTCGAGTTCGCTGTGTTCAACATCAAGCACAGAGTACACCGGCGCCGCTTCGAGCACTGATGTTAAAGTGACGATGTCGTCGATCGGAACGTACGTCGAGTCCCTATATGCGCGTAGAGTTTCATCAACGATACGTGCATTTTCGGGCGGAGGTGTGTATTTCAATCCACTACGCATACGAAGTACCGCGAACGTAGAGGTCAGCGCCACTATCCCGATTG
>CAZTEE010000040.1:0-10720 GCA_964611775.1 uncultured Phycisphaeraceae bacterium
CGCGGCCGGATGCCGAACATAAATGAAGGCAACGGCGGCGGCACGCTAGATCTCGGGCCCCGCGGCCTGCCCGCGTTCGGCTGGGCGACACTGGTGGGCAGCGCGGCAGGGACGGGGTACGACCTCGGCTCGCCGTACGCGCACAACGGATGGGTGATCTCGCCGGGGTTGTTCTACGATGACGTCTGGCGCTTGCCGCACCTCGCGTTCGGTGATTACGTCGTAGACGGCGCCGGCGTCGAACTGCTCAATGAAGTCTTCGTCTCGCCGGGCGACGCGACAATCCTGCGCAACTGGGAGAACTTTCGACGCGGGGACGCGACCTCGCCGAGCGGCAAGCGGCTCGAATGGCCTCAGGATTACATTCTGTCTTCCGCCGGCTCGCCCGCCGGCCAGGCGACGAGCGCATGGGTCGGGCCCCTCGAAGAACCGGACAAGGTCGCAAAAGGGGCGCCACCGTCAACCATGCAGCATGTCTGGATGCTCCAGGGGAGCTACCGCTACACCTGGGCCGGGATGTACGGGAAGCGTTTCGGCGGGCCGGTGTTCGGCCCACAGCCGGCGGACGAGTTCTTCCCGACGACAACCGCGATGCTCGGTCGCTCCGCCGCGGCGCTCGCGTCGAACAATCCGACGTTCAACTTCGGCAACGCGTACCGCTCTTACATCCAGACCAGCGACGCGAACTTCCCTAGCCAGAAGGTCGCGTTCTGGGATTTCTGGGCGTCGAACAACGCCAAGGCGCGGACATACTTTGACCCCGACGCCGAGATCGCCGCGGCCATGATCGACGGCAGCGCCCGCCTCGTCCGTACATTCGAAGAAACCCCGAACGCGATCGAATCCTGGGAAGCCCTGGAAAAACGAGGCGACTTGATCGGGGTCCGTAGCGTCTGGTACAACACGCGTACCGGCCACCCCTCTAACAACATCCTGATTCGTGACGATCCCAATGACTTCAGCGGCGTCGCCAATCCCGCTGCGACTCAGCCGCATCCGATCCATGGCCCGTTCGCATGGTTCGCATACACCCACGGCGGGCTACGAGGCCGGGACTTCAAATAACCCTCAGCATCGCGTCAGAGTTTCTCGAATATCGGCCTCGGCGTATCCTGCCGCAATGCTCAGCGGGCGGACGCTCATCCATGCCGGGATCGACGAAGCCGGCTACGGGCCTCGCATCGGGCCGCTCGCTGTCGGGCTTAGCGTGTTCCGCATTCGCGCTGCAAGCCGGGATCAGACCGACAACTCCGCCCACGCCAAAGACACCGCCGGCGTACCCGATCTCTGGCAACTGCTCCGAGGCGTGGTCGGACGCGCCGCCGACGCCCGCGGACCCGCGCGCGGCGCCGCGCGACCGATCGTCCTCGTCGACGACTCAAAGAAACTCAAGGGCGTGAACAGCCTGGTCCGGCGCCGACCGCTCGACCGACTCGAACAGTCGGTCCTTGCGTTTCTTCGTGTGCTAGGGCGCACGCCGGGCGACGACGAAGAACTGTTCCAAATCCTCGCGGCGGACACCGACCTCGCGCCGTGGTACCTCGGCGCGCCGGTCGAACTGCCGACGACAACGACAACGGGGCACATCGGCGTGCTCGCAGCGGCGCTGGCGGGCGGGCTTGAACGCGCCGGCGTCGAGCCGATCGCGCTGCGGTGCAGGCTCGTCGGCGAAGCCGCCTTCAACGAGTCTGTCGCGGCCCATGGTTCTAAATCCGTTATCAACTTTACATCCACCGCCGAGCACCTGCGCTGGCTCTGGCGCGAACTCGGCGTCGAGCGCCCAGTCGTCAGCATCGATCGCCAAGGCGGGCGCGTCTGCTACGGTGCGCCGCTGGCTCGCGCGTTCCCCGACGCGAGCATCCGCGCCATCGACGAGGCCCACGAACGCAGCGCCTACGACATCATCGAGTCATCCCCCCGGCCCGGCGGCGATCGCCGCTCTATGCGCGTCGATTTCGAGATCGGCTGCGACTCCAGGCATCTCCCGACAGCGCTCGCGTCGATGGTCGCCAAACTCGTCCGCGAACTCGCGATGTCGCGCCTCAACCGTTACTGGTGCGAGCTGATCCCGGGCCTGACGCCCACCGCGGGTTACGGCGCCGACGCCAACCGCTGGCTCCGCGAGGTCGATCACGTTCTCACCGCCGCCGACCGCGCCCGGCTGGTGCGCAACGCATGAACCACCGCGCCGATGATCAACTCGACCGCACGATGCTCGCGCGCGCCGCACGCGCCGCGGTCCGTGGCGTCGGAGATGTCGAACCTAACCCGCCCGTCGGCTGTGTAATCGCGCAACGCGCGGGGTCGGTCGCAGAGGTGATCGGCGTCGGTGCGCACCGCGCGCTCGGCGGGCCGCACGCGGAGATCGTCGCGCTCGAGCGTTGCCGCGACTCCGGGCACGATGCGCGCGGCGCCGCGATTTGGGTCACGCTCGAGCCGTGCGCCCATCACGGCCGGACCCCGCCTTGTGTCGACGCGATCATCGCGGCGCGCCCCGCCGAGGTCGTCATCGCGCGCCGCGACCCGAACCCCGCCGCCGCCGGCGGCGCCGATCTGCTCGGACGCGCCGGTGTCGGTGTGCGATTTTCCTCTGCTTTCCCCGACGCGATCCGACTGACGGACCCATTCGTCACGCGCGTGCGCCTCGGCCGGCCGTGGGTCACGGTGAAGTGGGCGCAATCAATCGACGGGCGCATCGCCGACCGTGCCGGCGTCTCGCAGTGGATCAGCAACCCCCGCTCGCGCCTCGATGTGCATCGCCGACGCGCCCGCGCCGACGCGATCATCACCGGCATCGGGACGGCCCGCGCGGACAACCCCATGCTCACGGCCCGCGGCGTGCGCCGGGTACGCCGGGTCGCGCGACGCATCGTCGTCGATCTCGATCTCGAACTCGACCCGGCATCGAACCTCGCGCAGACGGCCCGCGGCACACCGACGATCGTCTGGTGCGCGCCCGGCGCCGACACGGGTCGCGCACACACGCTCGCGTCGCTCGGCGTGATAGTGTGGGAACTGCCGGAATCCGGTGGTCGGCTGGATCTCGCCGCGGGCCTGTGCAGGCTCTCGCGCGAACACGACGCGACCCGCGTGCTGGTAGAAGCCGGCCCCGGCCTAGTCGGAGATCTCGCCGAACGCGGGCTGATCGACGAGGTCGTCGTCTACGTCGCGCCGCTGATGCTCGCCGACGCGAACGCGATCGCCGCGGTCGGCGGCCTCACCGAACGCACGCTCGCAAGTGCAGCAAGGTTCAGGCTCGAACTGTTCCGACGTTTCGGCGATGACGCGATGCTCTGCTGGCGCAGACCCGTTGAAGACTGACCGCCTCTCACCTAGTCAGCGCGATCGGCGCCGGCGTCCGCTCGTACCGCCGATGCACGTCGCCGGTTGTGATGACCAGATCATCACCGTCGCGCGCGATCGAGACCGCGGCGAGTTCGCCGTCGTCAAATCCGATCAGCCGCACGTTCGCGATCGCCGGCGTACGATGTTCCGCAACGAATGACACATCGTCGCACACTTCGACGGTCAGCAATGTAAGAAATTGGTTCGCGGCCTCGTCGGCGGGCGCGCCCGTATCGTCATCCCGCCACCCATCGAGCGTCCGGCGGAGCGTGCGCACGACCGACCCGTCGCGCTCGATATGCACCTGCGATATCCGTGACGCGTGCGAATCAACCGCGGCCCGGCTTGCGAGGGATTCCGCCAGCGGAGCGACCCTGCCGAGCGTCAGCGCATCGACGACCGCTGTTGCGCCCGGATCGCCGACTAGCGCTATCCGCTGCGCCCCGGCGAGGTCCGCCGGACCGAACACAGCGAACGACTCCGAGTCTGTTTCTACTGTGCGATCACCGTAGGCGTCGGCCGCAGCGCGGTCACGCTCGACGCGGATCCGCAGGAACGGCTCGTCCGGCACTCCTTCGGTAATGCTCCCGCGATCGGACCATTCGTCGATGCGCAGATTCGCGAGATCGTCGAGCAGCCGGGCGACGGCGTCGTCGTCCGCCGGGGCCCGCGCCGGCGAGCGCATCGACCACTTGCCTCGCACGCGCGCCAGCACGATCGCCGAGTTCGAGTGCTCGATCATGATGCGCGAAGTCTCGGCGCCGACGGATCGGAACACGCGCGTCTCGCGCCACGCGCGCGGTCCGGGCGACGTCAGCGCTTCATAGATCGGCTTATCAATCGTGACGATCTCCCCGCCGACCGCTCGCGCAAGCCGACGCCCTCCGACTGACGTAGGTGCGAGGTCCAGAGTCTGTTCGCCGCCGTCGGCCAGCAGCAGGCGAAGCGTTAGTGCGCCTTCGGGCATCGCGCTCGACCGAGCATCGGCGACGGGGACCAGCGCGCTGAGCACGCTGAGCAATGCCCGGGGCTGGGCGGCGTCGATCGGCCACGTGGCCACTGCTTCGCCCGGCGTGACGACCGAGTACGTCCAGCCGAACGAGCCGCGCGAGACGTGCTCAGTCCCGGCGCCGGGCCGGTCTATGACGAACGCGCGAACGTCCGAAGGCGCGAAGGCGAGCAAAGGCGCGGGGCGATCGGCGACACCCGTGCCCCCGGGCGCGACGAGCCACGCCAGCACCCCCAGCGCGGCGAGCACACCGATCGCTATGAAAATCGCCCGTGCCGACATCGTGTGTAGTTTAGATCGTCGGCGTCGAACCGGCGCTCGCAACCGTCCCCGCTGCTGCTCAGCGCCGAGACGGGCGCACCGAACGAGCCGAGCGCTCGGGCGCGCGGCTCGGCACGATGACCTCGGGTGTGTCAGTCGCGATGCTGTCTTCCGCGGGGCGCGATCCGTCCAGCACGTGAGTGAGGATCGTCTCGGCGAGCGCGTCGAAGTCCGCCGCGCCGGGCGCGCCCTCGGCGTACTCGAAGATCGTCTGCCCGAAACTCGGCGCCTCCGCGAGTTTTATATTCCGGCGCACGCCCGGGCGATAGACGCGCCCGCCCGCCCAAGGCTCGTCGCCGCCCGACGCCGCTTCGAAGAACGCCTCGAGATCGGCGACGACCTCGCGCCCGTGCGTGGTCTGCTCGTCGTGCATCGAGAGCACGACGCCCGCGACGCGGAGCGAGGGGTTGACGCGCTCGGCCATGAGGCGGACCGTCTCGAACAGTTTGCTCACGCCTTGGAGCGCGAGGAAGTGCGCCTGCATCGGGACGACGACCCGGCCAGCCGCGGCGAGCGCGTTGAGTGTCAGCAGCCCGAGCGACGGCGGGCAGTCGATCAGCACCACATCGAACCTCGCCGCCACGCGCGACACAGCCGCGCGGAGCCGATCCGTCCGGTCGGGTTCAGGGGCGAGTTCGGTCTCAGCCGCGGCGAGGTCCACCTCTGCGGGCAGGACCGCAAGGTTCTCGCGCGACTCGATGATCGCTGCGTCTATGGACGCCGGGTCGAGCAGCACGTCGTACACCGAAGCGGCGAGTGTCCCCGGGTCATGCCCGAGGTGCAGCGTCGCGTGCGCCTGCGGGTCGAGGTCCACGATCAGCACGCGGCGACCGCGGCGTGCGAACGCGGCGGCGAGGTTGACGACGGTGGTCGTCTTGCCCACGCCGCCTTTCTGGTTCATGAACGCGATGATCGTCGGCGCCGACCCGGCGTTCGCCCGATCGTCCGACGCCCGCGGATCGCGCTGATGCTGCATCGCACGAGTCTACCATCACGCGCCCCGAACATCCCGCAGCGATCCCGCCGCGTCACGGCGGCTAGGCTTATCGCCGAAACATGAAACCGACCCCGACCCCAAGCACCGTCCCGACCGCCCCGGGGATTCTCGCGACCGGCCTCCGAAGGGATCGGCATCGTCGGCTGTGGCTCGCGGTCGAGATCCTCGTGATCTTCGTCGCGCTCCCGACGGCGTTCAGGCTTCAGATGATCGGCGTTCCGTTGATACTCGGCATCCTCGTGCTCGCGGTCTGTTCCGTCGCGCTGCTGCTCGCGGACAAACGTTTCGACCGCAGGCGGTTCTGGCGCTCCGACCGCGCCCGCCGGGAGTGGCCGCGGATACTCAAAGTGTTCGCGGTCGCGGCGTTTGTGGGGTCTATCGCGGTCGCGCTGCTGATGCCCAAACAGTTCCTTCAACTCGTCCAGAATCGCCCGGACGTCTGGCTCATGGTGATGGTGCTCTACCCGATCTTCTCGGTGTACCCGCAGGAGGTCATATTCCGCGGCTTCTTCTTCCACCGCTACCGCGAACTCTTCCGCCGACCGTGGGCGTTGATCGCCGCGAGCGCCGCGGTGTTCGGGTATGTCCACATCGTCATGGGCAACGGGTGGGCGATCGGCCTGTCGGCGATCGGGGGCGTGCTCTTCGGGCTGACCTACCTGCGAAGCCGATCGCTCCTCGCGGTCGCCGCCGAGCACGCCCTATACGGCTGTTTCATCTTCACCGTCGGGCTTGGGCGGTATTTCTACTTCGTCCCGGGCGGATGATCGGCCCGGCCGGATGAGCGGGTCGGGCGGGGAAACGTGGGCAGAGGCCGCGGTGGGATTCGAACCCACGAATGACGGATTTGCAATCCGTTCCCTTGGTCCACTTGGGTACGCGGCCGATTGTTCAGGGACACAGACTATACAACCCGGCTGCACACGGCGGGACGGTCCCGCCGATACTCTAATCGCCTACTCCCGCCGTTGCGCCAGGAGCGTTACATGCCCGACCGCCGCTCAATCCGACACCGATCCGCTCTGCGCGTGCTGGCCATGCTGGCGTCCGCCGTGGGCGCGACAGCCCCCGTCGCTCATGCCTACCAGCCGACCGGCGAAACCCGGGCGCCGGCCCGATTCAGCCGGGGCCTGCTCCACGAGGGCGCCTTCCTGGCCGACCAGCCCGGGCGTCTGGTGACGATCGGCGGGGGGGAGTCGGCGTTTGTCTTCGACCGCGACGCCGCCGGCCGGGCCGTCCCACCGATGTCACTACTCCGGTCGACCACGCTCATGCGCATGGAGCAGATCCGCGACGCCCGCGAAGGCGAGGCCCGATTCCGCGTCAGCGGCCAGGTCTTCCTTTATAAAGGCAGAAACTATTTTCTTCCTACCTTCTATCGCGCGCTCTCGGAGTTCACCGACCCGGCGCCCGCAGTCACCGACCCCGACACGCCGGACCCTTCCGCCGACACGGACCCCGAGATCGACGAACTCGTCCGCGCGATCGAGCAGTTCAGCCCGGCGCCTCGCGACGGTGACTTCGACCCTGTAGCCGAGGCCGACATCGCCGCCCACGCCGGCGACCTCATGCCCGACGGCTCGATGCTCACACCGCGCCGCGGCGTATTCATCAGCACAACCAGCGGCGAACTCGCCTTCACGATCGACGTCGACGCCGACACCGCCGCCGGCCCGACCACGCCGATGGTCGTGCTCCCCGGACGCACCCTCGCGCTCATAGACCGGCTCATCGAGGAGCACGGCATGGGCACGCCGTTCGTGCTCAGCGGCCGCGTCTTCCAGTACCGCGGCAGGAATTACATCATCCCGTCGCTCGTGCAGGCCAAGCCCGGCGACCCCTCCGGCCTCCGATCAATCCGCTGAAGAGAAGCCGAAACTGACCCCGCCCGGACCACTGCAACGTCAAGCCCACGCCGACTGTCTGCAATAAAACCTAAGTCCGCTTGCTCTCACTCTCGGCCCGAGCCCGCCGCACCGAGGCCGGCTCGCGCATCGGCCACTACGCACAATATGTAGGGAGAAGTATGCAATCCCTGAATCAGCGCGGCACCCCGTCGGCTGGGATCCGAATTGGCAGTTCGATCGAGCGCAAATTCTGGCGGCACATGTGGTAAGCAGGCTGATTGGGTCGAGGTGGAAGTATTATGCCCCTGCCCTTTCAAAAATTTTCAACTATCCCATTGACTTCAAATTCCTGATGAAGTATATGTGCTGAAACCTGTCGGCTGCGCTCGGATGTTCCGGGTGTAGCGCGACATTCTATGAGGAGCTGCTGAATGCAATCGCAGATACCCAGGATCGCAAATGCTGTCTCTCTCTCTCTCTCTCTCTCTCTCTTGATCGCGGCGCCGGTTGCGGCTGGCGGTCTGACCCCAGATAATCGCACTTTCAAGGTCAGCGATTTGAATGGTGATGGACTGCTAGATGTTGTTGCCGCGAATCCCGATTCCGGTATTATCTCAGTTCATCTGGGTATTGATGAAGAATCATTTTCTGACCCTGCAATTATCGAGATGGCCAATGACGGTGTGCTAGTTGTGGCCGACCTCGACGGAGACGGGTTCCCCGACATCGCGGTCGCATCGTCCAACGATTCATACATTGACGTTTACCGGAATCATGGCGACGGCTCATTCGCGCATGTAAATAGAATTCAAACCATCGGTGTGACGCAGTTGCTCCGCCCGGTTGTTCGGCAGCCGGGCGATCCCGTGTCGCTTGTCGCCTGCAGCGGGCCGCTGAACACAGCGATTGTGATTGAATCATGCATTGAGGATTCGAGTATAGAAGAAATCCAGCCTTCTTTTACATGGGACGATCTCTCTCGAACACTCACCTCCATGGGCGCAGTAACGGATCCGTATACCAACGGCGACATGGGCGGGGACGGCTTGGTCGACCTGTCGGATGTCAATATTGTGATCAGCGGTCTGGACGACGAAGCGCCGTCGCCGGAGGCAATGCGCTGGTGCAACGATAACGGTTTTATTGAACCAAACTGCGTGGTTTTAATCGACGTTGGGAGGGGGTTCAGGAATGCATGCGTGCCGCGCTGTGTCGTGAGGTAGTTTGTGAATGGGCGGCGTGCATCGGGTTGCGATCGGGCGGCACGCTCGCATGGTGGTTTGGTCATGGGTCCGCGTGCGCAGCCGTTGGCGTCCTGGAAGTGGCCGCCTGTCTGTCGGCGGCGATCCCGGTTCTCTGAGTGAATTATGAGCAAGATGCCGGAAGTCGCCGTCGTGCCTGGCTCAATCTGCGGTCCTTGCGGCCACCCGCACCCGGGCTGTGCCGGTATATCGGCATGCCCGGAGTGCGGGACTGGCTCAGAGTGGTGCTATAAACGGTATTGGCTTGATTTTGGAGATGGAGTGCTCGCTCGCAGATTGTCGCACATGCTGCGTGTTCTGCTGGTGTCGGCCGGGGCATTTCTGCTGGTGCTTCTTCTTGCTGGCGCGCGCCGGAAGTGGTGGCCAGACCTTGCTTGGGCTTGGATATTTTGGATCGAATTCCTGATGGGCGCGCTCGCGGGGGTCGGCATGCTGTACGCGGTGTTCGTGTTAACAGACAGGGATAGTCGGGAGCCGTTGGATCTTGATACACGAGCGTATCGAATCGGAGCTCGTATCTCGGCTGCGGGATGTTTGCTGTCGATCGGCGCTGGCGCGCTCGTCCCACAAGATCCGTTTTTCTCTGCCGCTGTGGCGATTGCTGCGCTGTGCGCGATGGTGTTTGTGTGCGCGCTTGGGCATGTCTCGCGGGGCGTATCGCGTCGGGCGGCATCGTCGTCGCTTTGTAAGCAGATATCGAGCGTTTCGCGGGCGCTCGTAGTCGAATCTGTGTTGATTGCGTCAACAATATTATATATTGGTTGGCGTGGAGCCGTAACGCCCAGGCCTGTCTTGTTTGCGATGTCGGCTATCGTGCTAATTTTATTGGTTCATCTGGGATTGTTTACATCTCGGCTCAGGCGGCTCGCGTCGCTCCTGGCGTCAATCGGTGACGCTCAGCGGCTTCACACCAGCGACTGGAACTCGCCGGCGTAGGCGACCCGCAGGGCGTTATTAAATAGGTTGAGCATGTTGATGTAGCCGATCGTAAATGTAAGTTCGACAATCTCGGGGTCGGAGTAGGCGCCGCGGAGCCGCACAAAGAGGTCGTCGGGCACGCGGTTCGAGTCCTGCATCACCGCCGTGGTGTATTCGACGGCAAGCCGTTCGCGCTCGTTCATTGCATCGGGGTCGGCGATAAGGTTCAGCGGGTCGTCCGACAGGCCGAGCATCTTCGCCACCGCGATGTGCGAATCCCGGCAGAACTGGCAGGCGTTGAGGCGTGAGGCATCGATGATTACAAGTTCTTTGATCCGGCGTTCGATCAGGCCCCCCGGGTAGACGCAGCCGGAGAACGACGCGAACGCGCGGAGGATCTCCGGACGGAGCGAGATCGCCTGGAGCATCTCGGACGGCGCCTTGCCCGCGCGGACCAGATCGGCGCTCTCTTTGAAGGACGGGTCGTCGGCGATCACATCGAATGCGGCGCGGAGGTGATCGGGGGTGACGGTAATGCGCATCGGGTAGTCCTTTCTGCCATATCGCGCGATGGTAGTGTCTCCGAGCGCGACACGGCGCGGCCGTGGGATTCCGGTTGTTCGAAGTGATGCGCACGGTTTGAGCCCGGCGCCGCTCGCTCGCCTCTCCGAAACACTCCCGGGGGCGATTATGCGGCATGCTGACGATCGCGGGGTCGGGCATTGGTTCGGTCGCTGTACTGATACCGCTGTCGAAGCAAGCGGCGCGCATGGTTCGCCTCATGTGGTCTGTGACCGGTGAGACGTTACGGCGGCGGCCGGGAGGGTCGCCTGTCAGCGCATACTGCTCGGATGGCAGTTTGATTACTGACGCGATTCCTGCCTCGAACGCGCAACTCAAACTGTGCGCGGCGAGTGGAACTCGATTCTTCGTGCCGCAAGCCCGGGATTTCGTTCTGTAGCGGCGGGCGACCGGGCCGGTGTCCGCGCCATCGGCTCGGGGCGGCCCGGCTCGGGAAGTT
>CAZTEE010000041.1:0-6156 GCA_964611775.1 uncultured Phycisphaeraceae bacterium
TCGCCCACGGCGACCTCGACGGCACGTCAGTGGTCACGACCGACGACCTGATTCTTGCGATCGAGTGGATCGCGACGGGCGAACTGCCCGGCGGCGCCGCCGCGGCGTCGTCCCAGGACGACGATCCGACGCCGGGCGGGACCGTGAACTGCCTCGAAGCAGGCGACGGCGGCGTCGACGAGAACGGCGAGCCCTGCGTGGACCCGGACGGCCCCGGCGGCGGTGGGAACAACAACGATCCTTTTGATGACCAGTTCGACCCTGACGGGAACTGGGATCCGTGCTGGAACCTGCACGATATAATAAAACAAATCAAAGAGAATCCGCAAGGAGAAGAGGACTGCCGATTACTTGCGTCGTGCAGGGCCGCAGATTCAATTAAGGATGAAATGAATGAAGCACTCGAAGCTAAGCGGAAAGCTGATCAGGCGTTCTCGAATGCAGTGAAGGCGGCGAGTCAGGCATGGAACGGCACCGACGATCCATTCGCGCCGCCTGCGCCAGGAAGCGCGAGACATCTGGCTGAAGAGGCGCGTCGGACTGCGATCGATATAGCGAACAGACTCCTCGGGTTGGCTGTAAGCGCCCAAAATAAACAATCAGCAGGGATAACTGCCGCTCTATTGTTACCATGCCTGGCGGGTCCCGTCGCATGCGCGGGCGCGTCGCTGATAAACCTTTTTTTCCTGTCGTCCAGTTTGGATAATATTGATGCTGCCCGCATCGTACATGGCGCAGCGGTCGCAGCTGCCCAAGGCGCGTTTGTCGGAAATCCTGCAAAAGTGGCATTTGATACTGCAATAGAAACTGCATGGCCGGACAAAGAGGCTGTGTGTCGATGGGCTGCACAAGAAATCGGCAGGCTTGATCTGTTGGCCAACGAAGTATATCGTCAAGAACTTGATGCATGCCGTCAAAGGATTGATAACAGCGATGTCTAGAATCGTCGTGCGGACGCCATTAACCATTGTCATAGCTGTCATTGTCGTGCAGCTGTTTGGGTTCACAGTGTTCCTGTCGGGGGTTGCCGATGGAACACTCGCGGGTGCGCCTCAGGCGATCCATATATGGAACTACTGCACAGTGTTGTTCTTTTCTATGGCATGGATTCTCCGTGCGCTTCATATAAGTATCAGGAGCGATGTGATTGTATGCTTAAATTGCGGATTTCCGGCGGCTGATGGTATTACAGATCACACATGCCCTGAATGCGGCCAGGCGCTGGATTCGCCACTATCCACAGGATATATTCGAGAGCTATGGCCAACTAGATTCAAAGAGGCGTCCGTAGTCTCAACAATGATCCTGATCATAAGTGTTGTTATGCAAATAATTTTAAAATGCATTTGAAGAATATCCTACAATTACGTGGCGTGTACCCCTCGTCTATGTGCGCCGGCGACGTAATAGGCACGCGCGTCTACGTCTTCAGCGGCGCCGACGGGACGCTGCTCCTTACATTTATCGCGGGCGACGCGGCCCCGCCGAGCGACCCGCCCGGAGACCCCGGCGGGGACGACGACCAGCTCACGCCGTTCGACGGCCTCGACGGCGCGGCGCTGATCGAATCTATTATTACTAATATGGGCATGGAGGGCGCGACGCTCGCCCACGGCGATCTCGACGCGACCACCGTCGTCACCGTAGACGACCTGCTCCTGGCGATCGAGATCATCGCGGCGGGCGGCGCCCCCGGCGCCGCCGCGGCGATGCAGGCCGACGAGCAATGCCTGGAGATCGCCCCCGACGAGTTCGACGAAAACGGCGACCCCGTCACGCGCCCCTGCGAAGACCCCGACGACACCACCGGCGGCGGGGGGAACAACAACAATGACCCGAACGGCGGGTATCCATCTGGCGGCAGATGTGCCAACTATTACCAGATTGGATGGATTCCTGCTGATGGCGAGCAGGCATTAAGTTGGGAACAGTGCTTCATGCGAGGCATCTGCGCACTCGCAGACGCGAAGGATCAAGGAAAAGCCGATGCGAAGGCCGAACGCGACGCAGCGATCGCTCAATCGCGTGCCGACTTGACCGCTGCTACCGCGACGGCGCAAGGAACTCGGGATCAATCGGTAGGAATCGCCAAAGGGGCTTTGACCGGCACCCTGATTGTCACTGGCGTCGCGACGGCCGCGGCGCTCGCGGTCGAAATTCCTGTGGCAATAGCCACCGCGCCGGCGGGACCGATAGCATGGATAGTCACTGGTGGCGCTATTGCTGGTACGGTGATTGCTGGAGGAGCGACCGTGGCCGTGAGTGTCATTTCTTACAATGCGGCGGTCGATCAGGCGGACTTGACCATGGCTGCTGATCCCATGGTCGGGATCAAGAAAAATGAACATAATGAACAGATTACACAGTCCAATGACACTCTAAGTAGCATGTGTGCTAATATCGAAACTTCTTTCAACCAACTCCGTCGCATCCTCTGCGAATCCTGCGACAGAGACTTTGACCGACCCGTTTCCGTCCCAGGCTCATATTGCCAATAATCATGTGGCGACCAACAACACGGATCCGCGGGTGCAAGATCGACCGAGCCACGCCGCTCGGCGCCCTATTTCCAGCCGGCGGACCCGCCGCGGCGATACTAATAATATTGATATCCGCCGACATTCTCACTGGCGACGTTCGTCCGTGGACATTCATCTATGCACTCGCGAAGGCGTTCGTGATCGGATCCATTGTATACGCATCGATCGATATCCGAACCGGGGCCGGGTTCCATTGCAACAGATGTGGATATCCCGCGCAAGGGCTTGACGCAGCGGATGCTTGTCCGGAGTGCAACCTGGACTGGACCGACGGGGCCGGCCTTCGGCGCGGGGCTGCCTGGCGTTCTCGCGAACGCTGGGCGGCGGTCATAACATCGAGTACAATATTTATTGTAATTGCGATAACAAAAATATATGTTTATTTTAGCCGATAGTCATTGTTCAAACCGCCGAACGGACCGAATTTCATTGAGCCGTTCGCTGTGGGTGGATTCGTACCCCCGGCCCGAGGGGTTGTAATAGGTCTTGTCGACGCCGAGGTAGCGCTGGTCGGTGACGCCGCCGAGGGTGGTTTCGGCGCCTTCGGTGTGGCTGTATTTGTAGCCTTTGCCGTGTTCGGCGGAGCCGGCGGAGTCGGCCTTGTTGGGATCGCGGAGGAAGAGCGGGACGGGGATCGTCGCGCCCTCGCGCACGTCGGCGAGCGCGTCGTCGATCGCTCGGTACGCGGCGTTTGATTTCGGCGCGAGGGCGAGATATGTCGCGCACTGCCCGAGCGTGATCCGCGCCTCGGGCATGCCGATGCGTTCGACGAGCGTCCAGCACGCTGCGGCGAGCGTGACGGCGTGGGGGTCGGCGTTGCCGATGTCCTCGGATGCGAGGATGGCGAGTCGGCGTGCGATAAAACGCGGGTCTTCGCCGGCCTCGAGCATGCGCGCGAGCCAGTAGACGGCGGCGTCGGGGTCCGAGCCGCGGACGCTCTTTATAAGTGCGCTCGCGAGGTCGTAGTGCTCGTCGCCGTCGCGGCTGTAGACGAGGGCCTTGCGCTGGATGGAGTCGCGGGCGTCGGCGGCGGTGATGCGCACTGGCGAGACGCCCGTGCCACTATCTTTATTATTCACATGCGGAGGGTTCTGCTCGGAGAGCCGTGCCGCCACGGGGGCGGAGTTCGCGGCGATTTCGAGGGCGGTCAGCGCTCTGCGGGCGTCGCCGTCGGACAGGCGGGCGAGAGTGTCGAGCGCGTCGTCGTCGATGCTGATGTTCATCGCGCCGAGGCCGCGCTCGCGGTCGGCGACAGCGCGGCGGAGCACGCCGCGGATTTCGTCCTCGCTGAGCGGTTCGAGCCGGAAGAGCGTGCTGCGGCTGACGAGCGCGGAGTTGACCGCGAAGAGCGGGTTCTCGGTGGTTGCGCCGATGAGGATGATGGTCCCGCGTTCGACATCGCCGAGGAGCACGTCCTGCTGGGCTTTGCTGAAGCGGTGGATCTCGTCGAGGAAGAGTATGGTTCTGCCGGCGTGTTCTTCGATCCGGCGTGCGGCGTCGGCGATGATCTCGCGGATGCGCGACACGCCGACGCTCGCGGCGTTCTCGTGCACGAGCCCGGCGCGTGTGTGCCAAGCGATAACGCCGGCGAGCGTGGTTTTGCCGGTCCCGGGCGGGCCGTGGAGGATGATGGATGTAAGATTTCCGGCGTCGAGCATGCGTGTGAGAAGCCGACCCGGGCCGAGGATGTGCGTCTGCCCGGCGATCTCGGCGAGCGAGCGCGGCCGCATGCGGGCGGCGAGCGGTTCGACGGCCCGGCGGGCGGCGTCGCGACGGTCTTTCCAGAGGTCCGCGGGCATGCCCGTGATGGTATTTCCTCGGGCGCGCGGGAGAACGATCCGGGGGGGAGGCCGAGTCAGGCGGGCTTGCCGTTGCCGCTCGGGCGCGCGCCGCCGGCGATCGCGACCATCTCGGCGTTGGTTTTGAACTTTGCCATGGCGCCGAGGATCTGTTCGACCTGCATGTGCGGGGGCATGGCGAGAAGCCGGCGGCGGAGGGCGGAGATGGTCTCGTGCTCGCGCGACTCCTGGAGGAGTTCGTCCTTGCGTGTGCCGCTCGCGGCGAGGTTGATCGCGGGGAAGATGCGCCGCTCGGCGATCTTGCGGTCCAGGATCAACTCCATATTGCCCGAGCCTTTGAACTCCTCGAAGATAACCTGATCCGCGGCGGAGCCGGTGTCGACGAGGCAAGTCGCGATGATGGTCAGCGAACCGGCCTCCTCGGTGTTGCGGGCGGCGCCGAAGAGTTGACGCGGGACGCCCATGGCTTTCGAGTCCATCCCGCCGGTCATGGTTCGGCCGGAGTTGGCGTACTTCGGTGAAGAGTTGAATGCTCGGCCCAGGCGTGTGAGCGAGTCGAGCAGGACGACGACGTCCTTGCCGGCTTCGACCATGCGTTTGCAGCGTTCGAGCATGATGAGGGCGAGTTCGATGTGGCGATCGACGCCGTGATCGTTGCTCGAAGCGATTACTTCAGCGGGGACGTGACGCCGAAAGTCGGTGACCTCTTCGGGACGTTCGTCGATGAGGAGGGCGAAAACGTGAGCCGCGGGGTGGTTCCTGGCGAGGCCCGAGGCGATGTCTTTGAGAAGTTGTGTCTTGCCGGCTTTGGGCGGGGAGACGATGAGCGCGCGCTGGCCGCGGCCGATGGGGCAGAAGAGGTCTATAAGTCGGCAGGCGACTGGGCAGCCCGGGTGTTCGAGCGTTAGCCGGGGCGTGGGGTCGATGACGGTGAGATCCTCGAACGGCGGCCGACCGGCGAGGGACTCGGGCGGCAGCCCTTCGATCTCGATAAATCGCTCGACCATCGGACGCTCTGCGCGAGGCGCCCCCGCCCCGCCGCGACGACGGCGTTTGGGCTTGCGCATGAGAACCTCGACGCGGACCAACTGGCCGTGACGCAGCGGATAGCGCTCGCCCAGTGTGACCGGGACGAAGGGGTCGTCCTGGGCCTGGACCAGGCCGCCGGCGAACTGGCGGACCCGGCCCTCGGCGCGCGAGGACCATTCGAGGATGCCTGTGAGTTCCGACATGCGGGTTCGATCTGTGAGACAACCGGGCAACGAGGGTCTCCCCCTCGGGCCGAGCGTCCGCTGGCAGTGTCGCCCGTCGCGGCTCGATCGGTCTCGGCTGTCCCCTGAACACCGGCATTGGAGCAGGGATGCGGCCCGAAGTCAAGCGTGATACACTGCCGGCAACCGCCGCTCGCGCCGTTTAAGCATTCATCAGGATTCTCGCATGATGCGGGCGGCCCGGGATTTTCCGCCGCGGTTCCCATAAAAGTTCTTGCGAAAAGTCCCCGCAAGATGCGCAATAAAAAACCGCGGCGGGCGCCGCGGCTTTGGTCTGATTGATCGCCGACCTCGGTCGGTCTTACGCGGCCCGACGCACGGCCCGGCGGGTGTTCGTCCGGCGGGCGCTCGGACGAGAACCCACTAGCCGGAGCTTCGGCTGGCTGGACTTCTTGATCGTCCGCTTGGCAGCGGGCTTGCGGGCGACCGACTTCTTCACTGTCGAACGCTTGGCGACCGGCTTGCGGGCCGTGGTCTTGCGGGTCGTCGCGCGCTTGACTGCGGGCTTGCGAGCCGTGGTCTTGCGGGTCGTCGCGCGCTTGACTG
>CAZTEE010000041.1:6256-10533 GCA_964611775.1 uncultured Phycisphaeraceae bacterium
TGCGGGTCGTCGCGCGCTTGACTGCGGGCTTGCGAGCCGTGGTCTTGCGGGTCGTTGCACGCTTGACTGCGGGCTTGCGAGCCGTGGTCTTGCGGGTCGTCGCGCGCTTGACTGCGGGCTTGCGAGCCGTGGTCTTCTTCGCGGTTGTCCGCTTGGCGGCGGGCTTGCGGGCTGTGGTCTTGCGGCCGGTCGCGTTGTGACGGACCGACTTGCGGTTCTTGTTCGAAGCCCGGCGGGGGCCGGCGCTCGAGCGGCGAGAGTTGCTCTTGGTGGGCATCAGAATCGCTCCATACATGGGCGTCGGCTCTCGGCCGATCGGCCCGGTCGTGACGGTGGCCCGCGCCTTGCACGTCGGCCCACCCGGTTCCTCCCCCGACGCGCACGTCGCGCCGGGTTCTCCAACGGGGGTCCGATCGGACACGCGAGGCCCGCACCTGAAGCACATACAGCACGATTGACAAAAAAAGTCTAAAATTGTCTCAAGCCAAGTGGTTATTGGACGCCGACGCGACATTTTTTCCCGACGCCGCTCGCACCGACGCGCCGATGTCGTAACGTTTGACTCGCCCGACGCGCGCGCGAACGAGAGGATAGAGAGTTGCCAGACCCGACGTGGAACCCGAGCACCTGGCAAGAGAAGCCGGCGGCTCACCTGCCGGCCTACGACGATGAGCGGTCGTTGCGCGCCGCGGTCGAGCGGCTGGCGTCGCTGCCGCCGCTGGTCACGAGTTGGGAGATAGAACGGCTGCGCGGGCTGATCGCCGAGGCTCAGGAGGGTCGGCGGTTCGTGCTCCAGGGCGGCGACTGCGCCGAACGCCTCGCCGACTGCTCGCCGCGCGCGATCACCGACAAACTCAAGATCCTCCTCCAGATGTCGCTGGTGCTTGTCCACGGCTCGCACAAGCCGATCGTCCGCGTGGGCCGATTCGCCGGGCAGTATTCCAAGCCGCGATCGAGCCGTACCGAGACCCGTCCCAACGGCGCGGGCGAGCCGACCTCGCTGCCGTCCTACTTCGGCGACCTCATCAACCACGCCGAGTTCACACCCGAATCGCGCCGACCGGACCCCAACCTGATGCTCGCCGGCTACCACCACGCGGCGATGACGCTCAACTTCGTCCGGTCGCTCGTCGACGGCGGGTTCGCCGACCTCCACCACCCGGAGAACTGGGAACTCGCGTTCATGAACCACGCGGGCCTCCCCCCCGCCCTCCGCGAGGAATATCACGAAGCCAGCCGACGCCTGTCGGAGGCGCTGCGATTCATGGAGGCGCTCGGCGAGACCAGCATCGACGACCTCACCCGAGTCGAGTTCTTCACGAGCCACGAGGGGCTGAACCTTTATTACGAGGCCGCGCAGACCCGGCGTGTCCCCAGACGCGAGGGGTTCTACACGCTGACGACGCACATGCCCTGGATCGGAGAGCGGACGCGCGACCCCGCCGGCACCCACGTCGAGTTCTTCCGGGGTGTGCGCAACCCGATCGGGGTGAAGATCGGCCCCGAAGCCGACCCCGCCGACGTGATCTTGCTCGCGAGGACGCTCAACCCGGACAACGAGCCGGGCCGGCTTGTTCTTATATTGCGCCTCGGAGCGGGCCGTGTCTCGGACGCGGCTCCGAGATTGATCCAACCCGTCCGCGACGCCGGGCTTCGTGTCCTCTGGATGTCCGACCCCATGCACGGGAACACCACGACTACCGCCTCAGGCATCAAGACCCGAAACTTCGACAGCATCCTCTCTGAACTCGAACGATCCTTCGACGCCCACGCGGACCTCGGCACGCACCTCGGGGGCGTCCACTTCGAACTCACCGGCGAGGACGTGACCGAATGCCTGGGCGGATCCGGCGGCGTCGCCGAGGCCGACCTGACACGCAACTACACCTCGCTGTGCGACCCCCGGCTGAACTATCAGCAGGCGATGGAACTCGCCTTCCGCATCGCGCGACGGATCCGCTGAAGATCGCCACAATTTGTGCCCCCCCTCTCCCCCCGGGAGAGGGCTGGCGAGAGGGAGGAGCAGTGCTGAACATGGATCGCGCAGCCGCGCTTCAAGCGCCTTGCGCGGCTCGCGCAGCCGTCGTCATGCGTCCCAGAGCCAGGGATGAAATTCCTGGGCCTGGTGTCGCGATGCGCGACCTGTGAGCTGAGTAATGCCGAATTATTGATGAATTTTCATAATCGAACCGCTGAAGTCCGTTCGCGCGACGGCCGATAGGCATGGGGCATGGCCGTCACGACCGACACAGCCCGCGCGACCATCTCGACGCCCGTCGGCGATGTCCCTCCCGGCCCGTACCGTTTCGAACGCCGGGCCTCCGAACGGCGTGCGACCATCGGGACTCTCGAAGCCTTGCGGTCCGACGGGCTTGAGCCGCCGGCTCTGCTTCGGCTACGGCTGATCGACGAGAGCGAGACGGGTTTGGCGGCGACCGCCGACCGCCCGATGCCGCCCGGCGCGACGCTGCGGGTCCGTGTCTGCCCCGTCACCGGGCACTGGCGTGAAGGCGTCGTAGTCCGATGCGCGCCCAACGGGATGGGCTACGGCGTGGCGATCGCGTTCTCGCGCAGACGCGCCGCCTGAAACCCCGAAATAAAGAACACAGGGACTCCGCGCACGCCAGGCGGGAACCCACGCCACGCTGTGGCGCGCACCTATACCCGGCTCATTCGACCTCGCGCGCCGGGACACCCACCGCGGTCCGCCCGTCGCCCAGGTCGTGTATCAGCGCGGACCCCGCTCCCAGCGTGCATCCCGATCCGACCCTCACGCCGGGCAACACCGTCGCGCCAATTCCCACGAGTGAATCCCGCCCGACGCGAACGTCGCCGCCCAGCGCCACGCGCGGCGCGATGTGCGCGTTCTCCCCGACGACGCAGTGATGCTCGACGATCGCGCCGGTGTTGATGATCGCGTGGTCGGCGACGGACGCCTCGGCGTGAACGATCGCCCCCGGGCCGACAAAGACCCCCATCCCGACCCTCGCGGTGGGGGAGACGTAGGCGCGCGGGTGGACGACGCTCGCCAGCCTGTACCCGGCATGCCCGGCGATAGCGCCGATGAGAGTCCGGCGAAATGTAAGATCGCCCGTCGCGAGTATGACCGGGTGACGCCCGACGAAATCCGCCCGTTCGAGCATCGCCAGCGAGCCGAGCCGATCGAGCCGGTTTGAGAGCGGCGCTCCGGGGTTGTCGTCCAGAAAGCCCGCGATCGACAGGCCGACCTCGCGTGCCGCGTCCGCGACGACGACCGCGTGCCCGCCTCCGCCGACGATCAGGATCGCGTCGCTCGACATGCAGCCTCCGGGGGCATCATCCGCCGCGACGGCGCCGGCGTCCAGCGCCGGCGGGTCGGTCTAACCGCAGAGTATGCGGGGGAGGTAAGTCGCGGAAGGCGCGGAAGAAACGGAAAAGACCTGGATCATGCGGAGGACGCTGCCGCGGCGCTGCCGTGCTGCGGCAGCTGACCCCCTCTCCCCCGTGGAGTGGGAAGGTTAGAGGGACAAACCGGCGCCGCGCGTTATACGCACTTAATCCGCAAAGCCGGGTGAATTAATCCCTGGGCCGCAAACACACGGAGCGTGCGCCGTTTCCGCGCCATCGTTCATGCCCGCACCGGTCGGCGCTGCCTCTATACTCGCCCCGACAGGAGGCCGCCGACCATGCCGTACACGCTCAAGCCCGCCACCCCGTTCGACGTTGACGCCGACTCGACCGAGTACCTCAAGGACCACGTCGACACCGGCGACCGCTGGGTGCTCAACTTCGGCCCGCAGCACCCCGCCACGCACACCACCCTGCGACTGGTCCTCGAACTCGACGGGGAGCGCGTCGCCCGCTGCACGCCGCACATCGGGTACCTGCACTCGGGGTTCGAGAAACTCGGCGAGCACCTCGACTACAACCAGTATGTAACCATCGTCAGCCGGATGAACTATCTCTCCCCGATCGCCAACGACATCTGCTGGCATCACGCGGTCGAGACGGTCTTCGGCATCGACATCACCCCGCGGTGCAAGGCGGTGCGGACGATCATGGCGGAACTGGCGCGGATCCAGGACCACCTGCTCTGCGTCGGCGCCGTGGCTCTGGACCTCGGCGCGATCACGGGGTTTCTCTACGCCTTCAACCCGCGCGAGAAGATCTACGACATCTGCGACTTCATCTCCGGCCAGCGCTTCCACCCGGACTGGACGCGCGTCGGCGGGGCGATGATGGACCTGCCGGATGAGGAGAAGTTCAAGTTCCTGGTGAAGGATTTCATCCACCGCGAC
>CAZTEE010000042.1:0-10528 GCA_964611775.1 uncultured Phycisphaeraceae bacterium
TCGAGATCGGATCATGCCCCGACGACTGGGCGGGCAAGACCAACGCGCTGCGCGAGGCAGTCGTGCGGTCGCGGGCCGCCACGGATGCGGAGTTCCTGCTCTTTGTCGATGCGGACACCGAGTTGGCGCCCGCGATGGTGCGCGCCGCCGTCGCGCTCATCGAAGAACTCCGCGTCGATCTGCTATCCGCGCTCGGCGAACTTGCGCGCGAGCGCTGGTACGAGCGCGTCGTCCAGCCCATGACGAGCCTCGAACTCATGCGGCAGCACCCGCTCGACCGTGTCAACCGCGGTCGCGAACGCCGATCCTTTGCCAACGGGCAGTTCATGCTGTTCCGTGGGGCGTCGTATCACGCGCTCGGCGGGCACGAACGCGTCAAGGACGATCTTCTCGAAGACCTCGCGTTCGCGCGGGCGCTTAAAAACTCGGGCGGTTCGTTCGCGGTCGCGCTCGCCGGCCAGATGCTCCGCGTGCGGATGTATGGTTCGTGGGACGCGTTCCGCCGGGGGTGGAAGCGCATCTTCATCGAGAGCGCCCGCCGCCGACCGACCCGCCTCCGCGCCTACGCCCGGCGTGTTCGCGTCGCGTATGTAATATTGCCGACGGCCGCCGTGGTCGCGCTGATCTCGGGTGCGGTCGGCGCAGCGCTCGGCGCCGGGACATCATCGCACGCGGCCGTCGCGGCGGGCGCGGCTGGAGTGATATCGTGGATCGCCGCGATGACGCTCGCGCTGCGGGCTCAAGGCGCGGGATTCGATTCGGTGATAGCGTCCATCGTCGGCGCCTGGCGCACCGCGGGAATCCTCGCGGAGGCGGCGAGCGATCTCGAGGAAAACCGGGGCGTGCGCTGGGGCGGGCGTCTTTACAAAGACTTAACGCCGAGCGTCATGGACAAGCGTGAACGCAGACGGTCGCGCCGCGCGCGAGCCGACGCCGGCCGCGCCTGACCCGGGCGTAAAGTTGATCCGGGCTGACAGAGACCCGATCAATAATCGCACGGGCGAGACTCCCGTGCCACTGTCGGGTCGTCTCGTGTACGCTGGTTCGTGTGAAAATTCTTCTCACCAACGACGACGGCATCCGCGCTCCCGGCATCGAAGCGATGCACGACGCCCTCATCGACGCGCACACGGAGTTCGGCGGGCCTCTCGGCGAAGTCGTCTGGCCGTGCGCGCCGCTTACCGTGCAATCCGCGACGAGTCACGGCGTGACGTTCCACCAGCCGCTGATGGTCACCGACGTCACCGTCAACGAACGCATGCGCGGCGGCGCGGTCGACGGACGACCCGCCGACTGCGTCAAACTCGCCGTCTCATCGCTCTGGCCGGAAAAATTCGGCGCCGGCGCCCGGCCGGACCTCGTCGTCAGCGGGATGAACTCGGGGGCCAACGTCGGAATTAATGTTATTTACTCCGGCACCGTCGCCGCGGCGCTCGAGGCGGCGTTCCTCGGCGTCCCATCGGTAGCTGTAAGCCTGCACCTCGGGAAGAACGCGCCCGACTGGCGCGCCGCCGCCGGACACGCCCGCCGCGCCATCGAACGATGCCTCGAGACCGGCGCGGTCACAGGACACACATGCCTGAACATCAACGTCCCGATCACGACCGCGCCGGGCGTCACGCCCCCGATCCGCGTCTGCACTATGAACACCCACGGGCACGCCGACGCCTACGAACGCCGCGTCAGCCCGCAGGGCGATGTCTATTACTGGGTCGCCACCGGCGGGCTTGACTTCCGTGATTCCGAACCCGGCGCCGACGTGGACCTGCTCATGCGCGGGCACATCACCGTCACCCCGCTCTGGCACGACCTCACCGACACCGCCGGCTTCGAGGGCTGGCGCGCCCGCCTGCACGAGTAAACCATAAATTAAGAAAGCCCGGAGAATATCCCCGGGCTATCTTATATTTTGCAGATTCGGCGCCGGTCAGGAAAGCAGCGCCTCGGCCTCGTCGATCTTCGACGGCAGATCCGTGCGGATGTCCTCCAGCGCCGAAGCAGACAGATCCAGTTCTTCCAGCACCGCCGGGTCGATAGTCGTGTCCGCTATGTCCAGGCGGAATCCGCTGTCCAGGTCAGCCGCGAGCCGGTCCGCGACGTATGCGATCGCCGTGAGCATCCGGCTCTCCTGCGGGAGGCTCAGCGGGTCATGGTGACGACCCGTGACATAGCGGAAAGCCTGCGGGAACTTCCATTTCTCGCACAGCGCCTGCCCGAAGTCCTGGTGCGTTGCGCCGAAGATGCGGAGTTCTGCTTCGAGCATGTCCTCGGTCGGCGCGCCCTCGCGATTGACGCCGAGACTCGCGATCACATCGATAAGTTTCTGCCGATCCGCCTGCATCTCGACGACGATCCCGATGTCGTGCAGCAGCCCGCCGAGGAAAGCCTCGTCGGGAAGCCCGAGGCGGAGTTTGTCCGCGATAAGTTTGCTCCCGACCGCCGTAGCGACGGAATGGCGCCAGAGATCTTTGGCGCTGAACTGCGGGCACAGGTCCCCGCCGCGGAAGAGTTTGGCGAGGCTCGCGGCGATCGCGATGTTCTTCACGGCGTTCAGCCCGAGCAGCACGATCGCGCGGTTGATCGATCCGATCTGCCCGGGCAGACCGTAAAACGCCGAGTTGACGACCTTGAGGATCCGCGTCGAAAGGGCCGGGTCGAAGGAGACAATCTTATGAAGATCCTGAGCGGTGCTCGACGGGTCTTCGACCAGCTCGATGATCTTCAGCGTCGTCTCTGGCAGCGTGGCGATGTGGCTGATGCCTTGCATGGCCTCGGCGACGATCGGCTGGCGTTCCGCAGCGATCACAGTCATGGTCGGTCTCCGTCTTGGCGCGGGTCGGCTCGGACCTCGCGGCCCGACGGATGGGACCATCGGCTTATGCGGGTCGGAACTTGCGTGACGTTCCGGCGCGTCGAGCGACTTTCACGCGCGAGCCTTCAGTAGGTGTTGTGCTTCCGGATGAACCCCGGCTCACGCGGGTCGAATGTCGCCAAGGTCGAAGCGATCCGTTCGCCGGATCGCCCGTCTCCGTAGGGATGCCGAAGCGTGGTAAGCTTAATAGAACGCGCCCGTTCGAATACTTCTCGGACTGTGTTCGCGGTCGGCGTGTCTATATGAACAATGTTCTCGGCATGCTCGCGTCCATGCTGGCGTGGTCCTATATCTAAGGTTGCGACGGGGATCGCCGCCGCCTCGATAAGCCCCGCCGACGAGTTACCCACGAGCGCCCCGCCCGCGGCCGCAAGCCTGCGCAGCGCACCGATGAATGATTCGCGAGGAAGATGCTCGGCGAACGCCGAGATCCCGCCGCGCGATCGCGCGTCGCTTATCGCGCGGATCACACCGACTCGACCGGGATCAGAGTTAGGCGCCAGCGCGGCGACTCGCAAGCCCGCCACCCCTTCGAGGATCGCCCGCATATCCGCTGCCTCGGCGTCGTCGTCGCGCCCGATCGGATGGTGCAGGACGATCGCCTCGGGTTCGCCGAGTGCTCGCCAATCATCGTCGGACATCGGCGCGATCGCGTGCAGGTCGTCGATCGCGGGCGAGCCGACGATCCGCACGCGTTCAGCCGGCTCACCCATACGCACCAACCGTTCCGCGGACATCGCCGTCGCGGCTAGATGGAGGTGCGCGAGTTTGCTGATCGCGTGGCGCATGGCTTCGTCGGCTACGCCCTCGGCCCGGTCGCCGCCGTGGATGTGCGCAACCGCGATCCCCGCGACGCTTGCAGCCGAAGCCGCCGCGAACGCTTCGATCCTGTCGCCGAGCACGACAACCCACGCCGGGCGCAGGAGCTCGAACGCATCGGCGAAACCGGCGACACCGCGACCGAGCGACCGCGCATCATCGGCGCGCGTGTGCATGCCGGGCGTCTGCATCGGGACCGTCGCAGCGATGGTGTATTTCGCCGCGACCTCGCGCACGGTCTCGGCAGGCGCCAGCAGATGCGCGCCCGCAACGACCACGCACAATTCGAGCGCGTCGTGCGTCGCGATTGCGCGCATTACCGTGTCGAGCAGGCCGAACTCGGCGCGCGTCCCCGTGATGACAGCGACCCGCCTGGGCGCGGTCATCGCAGATCGCCCTCGCGGATCGGCATGTCGGCTTCGAGGTCGCGCTCCGCGATGCGGCCGATCGAAGCCTCGAGAAGCCACGGCTCCAGGCCTGAGCCGGGACGCTTGCATGTTATATCATGTAATGACAGGATCTCGCCCGCGGCGATCGCGCGCGTCGTCACCAGCGACTGGCGGGACAGTCGCCGAACGTCGGCCTCGATGTCCAGCACGGTCTTAGTCGCCGTGCCGTCCTTCGCCGCACCACCCTCCAGCGCCGCCCGCGCCCGCTCGGCATACTCCGTAAACCCCGCCGGCTCGAGCGACGCAGCGTGGTCCGGCCCGGCGGCGTCCCGGGAATATGTCAGATGCTTCTCAAGAATGACCGCGCCAGCCATCGCCGCGAGCGCGCCCGTATCCGTCTCTCGCGTGTGGTCGCTGTAACCGGTCGGGAGGTTGAACGCTTCGCGCAACGCTGTGATCCCGCCGATACCGGCATGCTCGATCGGTGTGGGATAAGAACTAACGCAGTGCAGCAGCGCGAGCCGATCGTGCGCCCCGCTCAGCCAGCCCACCGCCCGGCCGACTTCTTCGAGAGTCGCGGCGCCGGTGCTCATGATCATCGCTCGCCCGGTCGCGGCGAGCGCATCCAGCAGCGGTTTATGAATGACGTCCGGCGAGGCTGTCTTATATGCCGCCCAGCCGAAGCGCTCGGCTTCCTCAACAAGATCCACGCTGAAGACGGTGACGATAGGATCGACTCCGAGCGCGCGGGCATGATCGGCGATGCGGCCCAAGTCCGCGATAGTAAGTTCGAGCCGGCGGAGCATGTTCGCGGGGTCGGTCTCGCCCGCGTCACGCTGGTACGCCGCGAGCCGCGACGCCCGGCTGAGAAGCAGATCCGCCTTGAAAAACTGGAGTTTTACGGCGTCCGCTCCGGCGTCGGCGGCGGCGCGAACCAGGTCGAGCGCACGCTCCGCAGAACCGTCGTGGTTCACGCCGATCTCGGCGATGATGTACGGCTTCTCGCCTCGCGCGTCCCACGGGTTCACGGCGCACACCGCCCGCTCGATGCGATCGTTTCGCTCGTCAGCGCACGCTCGCGCAGAACTGCGTCCGCGACGGCGAGGTCGATCGACGAATCAATATCTATCACATCTCCGATATCAGTTGTGATACCCCGGCGCTCGACGCCGAAGAACGCGTGCGGCCCGGGCGTGACGCCGGGGTTTTCGAGGAACAGCGCCCGTCGTGACACGACCAGCACGCCGCCGTCGGGCACGAACGCGGGCGGCAGGTCCTGCCGGCGGTATACGCCGTGGTTCAGCACATCGCCCGACCAAGGCGTGACCGCGCCGGTCACGGGGTCGAGCCTTGCCGTCCACCACGGGTGGTGCTTGCCGACGGGTGTGTATGACTGCACGGAGTCGGCGCCGGATTCTTTATAACATGCGAGCGCGCGGTCAATCAGGCCCGCGGGCCGGACGGGAACGTTGGCGTAGAGGATGACGAATGTGTCGATCGATTCGTCGCCGAGCGCGGCAACGGCGTGTCGGGCGGCGTCGTCGATTGTTGCGCTGTCCGACGCGAGATCCACAGGGCGCGCGATTACATCGACGCCGAGCGCGACCGCGAGCCGGGCGATCTCGTCGTCGTCGGTGCTGATCGCTACGCGCGCAATTTGAGACGCGGCACGCGCGTCGTCGATGGTCCAGAGGAAACACGGGCGGTCGGCGACGGGCGCGCGGTTCTTCCCGGGGACACCTTTCGATCCCGCACGCGCGAGAATGAGAGCGAGCGCGTTCACCGGCGGGCCGCTCCAGGCTCGATGATAAGGTTATCAAAATCATTAACCGGCTGGGAATCACCCGCGATGGCGTCGGCGCCGGGCGTGTGGACGATCTCAGCGGTGTCGCGGCGCTCGCGAGCGATAGCGGGCAACGACAGCGGCGCGATCCGCGCGCCGATCTGCCGCGCGGGAAGCGGGTCGATGCTCGCGGCTCCCAGCACGGCGAGCCACTTGTCGTAGAACGCTTCTACCTCGTGCAAACTCTCGTCGCACCGCGTTAATCTCGGCACGATCCAGGGCGCAGCGGATTCGCCCGCGCGCCGCTCGTGCAGGCGGTTGATCATCTCGATCGCGCGTCGGAAGCGGTCCATGCCGGTGATGCGTTCGTAAGTCGCGGCGGAGTTCGCATAGAGATCAACACTGATTATGTCGGCGTGCGACGCGGCGATATCTATAATGTCGGCGTCGGCGGTGAGCGGCGTGCGGACGTGGATCGCGCCGGCGCCGAGTTGTTGCGAAAGTGACATCAGCCGCGGCAGGTCCGGATGTGTGAGCGGGTCGCCGGCGCCGGCGAAAGTGATCGCGGCTCCGGGTCGGGCGACGAGCGCTTCGCGGATGATCGTCTCGGCGCATTCGACGGGCATAAGACGGTGTGCGGGGTTGGTGTGGCGATCCCAGATCGGCCACACGCCGTGGGGCGGTTTACCGAGCGCGAGTTCGATGATGACGTGCTCCGGCGCCGCGCACCGGGTCGTGCGCACTTCGCGCCAGGCGCCGGCGATTTCTTCGGCGTCGGCGTCGAGCGCGCGATCGCCGAGGTGTTCGACTACGGCCGCGCACGCGGGATCGTCGGCGATGAATCGCGCGAGCGCGTCGCGGACGGCGGGCGGGATCTCGGCGCAGCGGTCGCGTCCGATCTGGTCCGCGCCGGGCCGGGCGGGGTGGTAGCCGAGGATCCCGCCTATGGTCGCGGCGAGCGCGCCGGCGTGAGGAGTAATATCATTTAGTAATTCCTTTGAAATGAGGCAACCGGCGAGTCCCGGCGGAGCCTGGGTGAAGGTCAGGCGGTGGTCGTCGGGGGCTTCGGCGAAACGGTCGATCACGGCGTCGCACAGCGCGGGATCGACGAGCGGCCAGTCGCCGCCGATTACCAGGGCGGCGTCAGCCCCGGCGGCGGCGACGGCGTCTCGCATGACTCTCGGAGATATAATTTCATCATAGATTGTGAGGCCCGCGATCCCGCCGCGCCAGGAAGCGCGGGAGAAGGCTCGGGCTCGTGCGATCGAGCCGTGAATGATCGCGTTCGACGGCGCGGTGACAAAATCAATATCAAGCCCGGCGGGCGCGTCACCGGCGATGGTGCGCACCGTTTCGGAATCGGGCGAGATTATGACGGCACGACGGATGCGGCTCGACCTCGCGATCCGACCAAGAGTCCGCGCGAGCGCGTTCATTCCCGCGATCGGTCGGGCGAGGTCGCGCGGCGTGCCAATGGACGAACGCGCGGGATCGACGATCAGGAGTGCGGCGGCGTGAACGGTTGGTGTTGTTTGATTCCGTCGGGCGCCGTTGCGTCGCGCGCGGGCCGGGCTTTGCGCGCCGATCCCGGCGCCGCGGTCGCGCGAGCGTTCGGCCGGCGACCATTCGTGCAGAGCGTCCTCGAGCATGGACGCCATCATGTCCGAGGCGTCGGCGATCCATTCGACGTTGACCTTGTCGCGCTCGATACGGCGGCGCTGGATTTCGAGCCCGTCGAGGCCGTCGGTGTGCGCGAGAGCGCGGTCTGCACGGAGGCGTTTGAATGCGCCGAGCTGGTTGAGCCGTTGAACGAGGGGGAACGCGGGCTGGAGCGCGTGGGCATCGTCGCGGAGTTTGTGCGATTCCTTAATGAGCCGGTTGACGTGTTTCTGTTCGTCGTGATGTTCGAGCATCAGGGACAGGAGATCAGCGGTTTTTCTGCTGATCGACGCGAGGCGGACGAGATCCTTGCGGACATCTCCGATCCGCCGTGTCGCCCGATCGGCGGGGTCGGTGCGATCTGCGGACGAGGCATCGGGCGGCGATAGATCGG
Source organism: uncultured Phycisphaeraceae bacterium (assembly GCA_964611775.1). GTDB lineage: Bacteria > Planctomycetota > Phycisphaerae > Phycisphaerales > UBA1924 > J020. The sequence continues at coordinate 7,917 of CAZTEE010000042.1, forward strand.
GCAGGGCCGGGGCGCCGGGCGGCGCGTATCGCGTGATCGCGTCGGCGAGCGATATAACGACAGAGTTAGATTTGCGGGCGCCGCCTTCGGTCGCGTCGATCGTGGTGAGGCCGCGGCGTGCGTCCTGGAGGAAGTCGCGGTTGAACTGGGCGAGGTAGGTCGCCATCTGTTCGTCGGTGTAGATATCGCCGCCGGTTGATGCGGGGATTTTCCGGAGTTGTGCGCGATGGCGGGCGACGCGTTCCCACTCGAGCATTTCGAGAGATCGGAAGGGATTGAGTTCGCCGGCCCAGACGTTATGAATCGCGGCGCCGTCGGCGTAGTAGAGGCCGTCGGTGAAGCCGAGATCCTGCCCGATAAGGACGACGGGGTCGCACCCGAGATAGCGAGCGAGGTAGTAGGACAGGTGCGCGACGGTGGCGCCGGCGCGGATGGGGCCGTGTTTCCCGGCGAGATCGCCGAATAGGAGGTCGAGCGTGTTTTCGCTCGGCATGCGCACGGCGCCGGGGAAAGCGCGGACGATCGCGGGGTTGGCTTTCGGTTCGACGACGAGGGTGACGCCGGCTACGTCGTCGGCTGTCAGCCCTTCATAAAAGCGGGCGCTGATCTCGTGGAAGTCGAGCGACGTTACGAAGTGCGGCCGGACTCCGATCTCGAGCAAGGGTTTGAGCACGGTCTGGGCTGCGATGATGACGCAGCGGTCGCGCAGGCCTGGTGTTTTAAGGAGATGGATGTTGCGCGCGAGGCTGGGGCCGGCGGCGACTGTAATCGCGGGGCGTCCGGCGCAGGCGTTTTCGAGGTCGGCGATGCCGGGGTTTTCCAGATAGGCCCGACTATTAATAAAGAAGTTTCGGCAGGTGGCCTCGGACTGCACCAGCGTCGTGACGACGGTAGTGCGTGTCGCGGCGAGCACACGGTTGAACGTTTCACAGAAACGGGCTGCGTCGGCGCCCAGACGCGACCGGCTGGGTGTGTGCTCGATTATTTTGACTCCGAGGGCGAGCATGGCCTCGGCGCCGCGCAGGCCGGCGATGAACGCCGCGTCGTCGCCGGGGTCGGTGACGATCAGCGGGTTGGCGCGTTCGAGCCATGCTGAGTGATCGACGCGCTCGAGCACGGCGCGGAGCAGCGGCAGATTCGGCTCGAAGACGATGACGAAGGCTTCGTGGCGGGTCCTCTCCGAGATCGCGCGCACGTGCCGACCTACGCCGAAACCTAGCACTACGAGCGCGCCGACTTGCGCCGGGTCGAACGACCGCGCCAGTTGGTCGGCTTCGGCGTCTGGCCGGCGCGGGCTGGCGAGCCAGACCCCGTCGAGTGTTCCGCTGACTTCGCTGGGCGATTGCGCGGGGTGTATCTCGACGCCGGGCGAGGGTTCGGTGCGGAGTATGGCTTCGGCGGTCAGCGGGCTGCACTTTGCAAGGGCGCGTATATTCCGCTCCAGAATCGCGGCGTCGCTGGCGATACGGGCGTAGATGGTGGTCATGTAGTTGCGGACCTCGATCGGATGCTGAACGTCGGCGCCGGTGGGCGGCGCGCGGCGACCGCCCATAGGCTTATCGAGCCGGGCGTGTCGCGCCCTTCAGGATTCGCCGCATGAACAGCCTGATCCCGACAATCGAGCCGTTGCCCGGGCCTGCGATGTGGGCGCGGGTGCTGTTCGAGACGCCGCACGCCGCGGCGGGGGCGATCCTCGCGATCGGGTTGATGATGATGATCGTGTGGATCCGTCGGGGGCTGGCTGGGCGGGCGGCGGCATCTGCGGGGGCGGGCGCCGCGATCGCGGGGGCGCTCATGATCGTCGCGACGCTCGTGACGACCGAGCACGAGAAGATCCTCGCCTTGACGGCGACGCTGGTGGCGTCCGCGACTTCCGGCGACACCGGGTCGGTCGGTGAGATTATCGCGGAGGATGCGAGGCTGTTCGCCGAGGGCGCCCCGACGCTGCGCGTCGAGCGAGCCGCGATCATCGCGGCGGTTCGCTCGCTCGACGAACGAGTCCGCGTGCGTGAAGCTAGTGTGACCAGGCGGACGGCGTCGGTCGACGGGCCGAACGCGGGACGCTCGCGCGTCGTCGTGAGGACAAACTTCGCCGGCGGCGGGCTGAACTTCACATCGTGGGAGATCGGCTGGCGGCTCGAACCCGACGGCGCATGGCGCGCGACGAGGATCGAAGCGCTCAGCGTCAACGGCCGATCACCCGGCGGCGCTTTCATAGGCGAACTCAGCCGATTCTGACTGATTTATAAGGGAAGAAGCGGCGAGAGTATTTTCAATGCCCGCTCGGCGCTGAAGATTGGTGCGCATTGCGGCTGCAGATTATCACATTCGTGAGATGTCGGTCGGGGCATCGCGTCGCCAGATGCGTGCAGCGTGCTTTGCGCCGGAAGCCAGGGGATGAAATCGCTGGAGTTTCTGAGAATCGAGCGTAGTTCGACGAATGACCTGACAGGAGCGAAGGTCGGGTTGTGAGGCTCTCGACCGCTGGGCTCGGAGAGCCGCGCCAAGTCGGAGCCTTGCCGCCGTTTTGTGGCCGGGGATTGATTAAAAGTTTATATTTGATGCCGGCGGCGTGGCGGTGCGGTCACTCGACGGTGACGCTTTTCGCGAGG
>CAZTEE010000043.1:0-10518 GCA_964611775.1 uncultured Phycisphaeraceae bacterium
GGGCTGGCGGGCTGGCGGGCTGGCGGGCTGGCGCGAATATGTGGTGTGTGGGGAGATTCATAGGCCGCATTATGGCGGGCTTAGGCGGGCGAAGCAAGAAAATAAATGAAAATAGTCAGATCGGGTTTTGGATGGGGTGATGAAAAACAGGGCCGGGGTTGAGCCCGGCCCTGCCGCTGCGGCGCGTTACGGGGCTACGACACGCGCCGCAACAAGGAGGACAGCAATCGGCCTCTCCCTTAATAATAAGAGTCAATCGTCGTGCCGACCTGTGTGATCGGCAGGCGTGGGGCGGGGTCGGATCAACAGCGGTCGAGTTCGGCGCGGGACCGGTTCGACCAACTAATCGCTTTGCGTGGCATACTAGGCAAGTCCGGAGCCAAATGCTCGGGGTTTTTGCTTAGCGTTCGGGCTGACGTGTCCCGGCAGCGGGGTCGGGGGCGGCTCGGGTCGGCGTTTTCCGGGCGGTCTGATCGGTTGCTTGTGCGAGTAGGAACTTGTGCGAATAGAAACAGGCCGGGTCGGCCCCGGCCTGGTGATGGATGGGAAGTGTTGTGTTGGTGAAGTGGTGTCGAGCCAGCAGCAGTTCAGGCCTTGGGGGCGAGGTCTTTCAAGGCTTTGAGGGGGCGGACCTTGACGACGTTGCGTGCGGGCTTGGCCTTGAACATCATCTCTTCGCCGGTGAAGGGGTTGGTGCCTTTGCGGGCTTTGGTGGCGGGCTTGCGCTGGACCATGACCTTCATGAGGCCGGCGACGTTGAAGACGCCGGGTCCGCTGCGGCCGAGATCTTTCTGGATCATCAGGCCGAGGATGTCGAAGACCTCGGCGACCTTGGCGCGGGGGAGCTCGGTGCTCTCGGCGATCTCGCGGTAGACCTGCCCCTTGGTGCGCGGGCCGTCGGCGCTCGAGATTTTGGCTGATTTGGGGGCGGCGGCGCGGGTAGCCTTCTTGCGGGTGGCGGTGCGGGTGGTCTTCTTCTTGGTCTTCTTCGCCATCTGGGATCCTCCGTGACACGGTGTTTTTCGCGGCTCGGCCTGGCCCGGACACGGTGGAGCGCCCGACCGATTCGCACTGTTTTCGCCGGTGTTCTAGCCTTCATCGGCCCGACGCACAAGCGGTGGATGCGTGAAATCGCCTGTATTTTCGGCGAATCTGCGGATTCTCATCACAAACTGCGATAGTTGGCGGGCTGGGGGTCGGGGTGTGCCCCATCGAAAATCCCTGAAATTCTGGGAATCCCGGGAACGCCGTGCCGGTTCAAGTGGTAGTACAGACAGCCGAAACGAGCCGCGGCCGGCGAGATCGTTCCCCACCCGCCGCTCGGTCGGTGTTCGTCAAGACGGTCGCGGCTGGGTAGCGATCGGCCCCACGTGGGCAAGGAGACGCCCGATGGAACATCTGAAGAGCAGGTCGAATCTGGTTCGTGCGTGCGCGCTGTCGGCGGTTTTCGCTGCGGGAATGTCGATGTCGGCGTGGGCGGCTGAACCGTCACCGCGACGGGCGGCCAACCCCGCGCCTTCTAAACAGTCGGCGCCGGCGGGCCGGTCCGCTCCGGCGCAGAAAGCGTCGTCTCCATCCCGATCGGCTGCGCCGTCAAGATCCGCTGCGCCATCTCGACAGGCGTCACCGAGCAGGCAGGAGTCTGCTGCGCCGACTCGGCGTGCCGCGGCGTCGAACCCGGCGCCCGCGGTTCAACGCTCAGCCCCCGCGAGGAACACGACGGCGTCCGCGCCCGCAACCGCGCCGCTAGTTCGCGCTGAAAACTGGACGAGCCGCGGCGTGCCGACGTCTTCGAACCGACGTGCCGCGAACTTCGGCTCGTCGTCCGTCGAGCGCAGCGCGCGGGATTCGTTCAACGCCGCCCACGCGGCCCAGTCCTCGCGGACGCATCAGGCGGTGTCGGCGCATCTCGGCGCCGGGTCTATAGGCGGATCAGTGGCCCATCATGATTCATTGGCGCTGACTCATTACGGCTCGGGGTCGCGCCACGCATCGGCCGTCGGCCGTCACGCGGGGCGATCTCATTACACGAGCCGCTCTCATCACAGCGTCAGAACTCACCGCAGCGTTCGCTCGCATCACTCGGTCGGCGCCCGGTACGGGTACGGCTATCACTCCCACGGGCACGGGTTCGGCGTGTCGTTCCACTTCGGTTCGAAGCTGTCTTCGCACCATTACCCCTACTACCGCCCGTATTATCATCACACTTCCAAGCACAGCAGATACTCACGGTACACCTACGGATACGGCTATAACCCGTATCGCCGGGGTTATTACTCGTCTTATTACAAGTACGCCCCGACAATCGTCTACCGCGCATCGGACACATACTATTCGCCCGGCGGGGCTTACTACTACCCCTCGGGCCGAGCGACAGTGGCTACGACGCGGACCTCGGCGCCGACGGGCGTCGTGTACTCGGCGCCAGCGCGTCGGTACGTGCCGATCGCGTCCTACGCCGGCCTGCCTTACGCGGGCGCGTGGACGGATCTGGCGCGCGGGAACGCGCGATCGGCGTTCCGCGTCTTCTCGAACGCGGCGGCGCGCGATCTCGACGCCGCTGAACCTAAGGTCGGCTACGCGCTCGCGGCTGCATCGCTGGGCGACCACAGCCGGGCCGCCTGGGCTATGCGCCGCGCTCTGACGACGGACCCCTACGCGTTGACCGAGATCCGTTTCGACGAACGCGTCGTACGGCTGATCGACCGCCTGGCCGAGGATTACGCTCGCCGCGCCGACACGGCCGGCGGCGCCGACGCGGACTTCATGCTCGCGACGCTCAGCTTCCTCATCCATGACTACGACATCGCCCGCGTCGCGGCGGAATCCGCAATCGAGCGCGGCGACCGATCCGACGCCGCCCGCGTGCTGCTCGACATGATCCCGGATGCCTCCTACGACGGGTGACATCGGCGCGGGCGCGACCGAACTTCTCGTGACCAATCTTCTTTCTCAGAAGCCCGGGGGTCTGATCCCCGGGCTTTTTGTTGCGCAGACCGACGCCGTCGGGGATCGACGAAGTCCGTACACTGCGCGTCATGCGCGTGGTGATATTCGATGACGGGCTTGCCGAACTCGCGGCGCTGGCGGACCTCCGCCCGGTCTTCGATGTCCGCACCGGGCGCGACACATCGCGGGCACGGCTCGAGCGCGCGATCGGCGCCCGCGCCGACGCGGCGCTGATCCCCGACACGCGCGCCGATCTCGCGCGCGAAAGCGCAGATATCCCGATCAATCCGCCGGATGTTCCCGCCGACGCCCTTTTCGTCAACGGCAGGTGCGTCCTCCCGCCTAATGGACTGGCGGATCTGGCGCCCGGATCGGCGATGATCGAAGCGCGGACCGGAGCCGTGATCGCTGCAAGGCTTGCGCGAGATGACGCCCGCACGTTCGCAAGATCTTTGACGCTGCCCGCGGGGGTTCGGGCTGATTCGATCGACAAGCCTTGCGTGCTGCATCGGCCCTGGGATGTGATCCGGTTCCGCGACGCGGCGATAGCGGATGATCTTGCTGCGCTCGGGAGGGACGCCCGTGCCACTGGAGATCTTGGTGGCCGGGCTCTCCGAGCCGGGCGCGAGGCCTTGCCCGGGTCGGCGTGTCTGATGGGCGAGCACGAGATCTACGTTCATCCGACCGCTGTGCTCGCGCCGGGAGCAGTGCTGGACTCTTCAAAGGGAGTTGTAGCAATAGATGAGCATGTTGTTGTTCGTCCGGGCGCGATCATCGTCGGGCCGGCGTCGATCGGGCCGCACTCGACGATCCTCGAACACGCGTTCATCAAAGCCAACACCGCGATCGGCCCGTGGTGCAAGATCGCCGGCGAGGTCGGCGGGACGATCGTGCAGGGCTTCTCTAACAAGGGGCACGACGGGCACCTCGGCGATGCGTGGCTGGGCGAGTGGGTGAACCTCGGCGCCGGGACCATCAACTCGAACCTGTTAAACACTTACGGCGAAGTCGGCGCCGCCGCCACTCCCGCGTCGCGCCGCGAAAAGACCGGGCTTACATTCCTCGGCTGCGTCCTCGGAGATCACGTTAAAACCGCGATCGGGACGCGGATCATGACCGGGTCGATGATCGGGACGGGCGCGATGCTTGCCTCGACGACGCCGCCGCCGACATGCGTAGGGCGCTTCGCGTGGATCACCGACGCGGGCGCGACGAGGTACAAACTCGAACGTTTCCTCGACGCTGCGGAGCGGATGATGCAGCGGCGTGGCGTCGCGCTGACGCCGGCGCTGCGTGCGAGTATCGCGTTCCTGCACGGGGCCGGGGCGTGAACGCGGGCGCGAAACCCGCCGGTGACAGCGCGGGCAGCGGGGATCGCCCGACGCTTTACCTCATCGACGGGCACGCTCAGTTCTTCCGCGCGTATCACGCGATCCGCACACCGATGACAAGCCCGGTGACGGGCGAGCCGACGAACGCGACGTTCGGCTTTGTGGGCGTTCTGCTGAAGATCCTGCGAGAAAAGAAGCCGGATTATCTAGTTGTGGCGATCGACGCCGCGGGCGATCGCGGCACGTTCCGGTCGCAGATATATGAAGAATATAAGGCGCACCGCGTGGAGCCGCCGGAATCGCTCGGGCCGCAGATCGAACGGTGCGTGAGCCTGCTCCGCGCGATCGGCGCGCCGGTGCTCGCGGTCCCCGAAGTAGAAGCGGACGACACGATAGCGACGGTGGTCAGGCGGCTGGAAGTCGGGCGGGACGCCAGCGCCACGGTTATTCGTATTGTTTCGAAAGATAAGGATCTGATGCAGTTGCTCGAGCCTGGCCGGGTCGAGATGTATGATCCGTATAAGGACGAGGTCGTCACAGCGGAAACGCTGCGCGAGGAGACGGGGCTGGCGCCCGGACAGGTTGTGGACATGCTGGCGTTGGTGGGCGACCCGGTGGACAACGTTCCGGGCGTGCCGGGGATTGGCCCGAAGACCGCTGCGCAACTGATCGCGCAGTTCGGGTCGCTGGACGCGCTGCTCGAGCGAGGCACGGAAATAAAGGGTAAACGTGGCGAGAGCATCCGTGCCGCGGGCGAGATCCTCGCGCTTTCAAAGTCGCTGGTGAGGCTGCGCGACGACGTGCCGATTGATATTGATCTTGAATCGGCGCGTGTGGATCGACTGGACCTCGCTGCGATAGAACCGATCCTGCGGGAGCTCGGCTTCAATCGGCATCGGGATGATCTGCTTAAGTTGATTGCGGCGCGGGGCGGCCCTGCTCTCCGAGCAGAGCGAGTCGAGAAGGATTCGCGCAGAGCAGCAATCCCCCCTCACCCCGGCCCTCCCCCGGGGGGAGAGGGAGTGGGCGAAGCGCAGGTACGAGACGCCCGCGCCACTGGGGGCGCTAGTGCCGCGGGATCGGTTGAGCCGGCGCCGGCGGATTCGCTGTTCGCGATGGTGGGCGTGCCGGCGCTCACGCGCGAGCCGAACCCGAACTACCGCGCGATCACAACTCGCGGGCAACTCGACGAACTCATCGCGGTGTTGCGCGGCGCGGCGATGATCGCCGTCGACACCGAGACCACCGGGCTTGACCCGATGCGATGCCGGCTCGTCGGTTTGTGCCTGGCGACGAAACCAGGCGCGGGCGTGTACATCCCAGTCCGCTCGCCCGAACCCGCGTCGCATCTCGACGATCGGGATGTTCTCGGCGCCCTGCGGCCGATCCTAGAAGACCCGGCGATCCCGAAGACCGGGCACAATCTTAAATACGACATCAACGTGCTACGCAACGCGGGCGTCGAACTCCGCGGCGTGGGGTTCGACACGATGATCGCGTCGTTCCTCGTTGACTCATCCCGGTCGAGCCACGGCATGGACGCGCTGGCGCTCGCGCTGCTGGGCCATTCTTGCATCCCGATCCGCGACCTCATCGGATCGGGGAAACACCAGCGGACATTCGACACCGTGCCGATCGACGCGGCGACGCAGTACGCGGCGGAGGACGCGGATGTTTCGTTGCGGTTGTATGAGAAGATGGCGCCGCAGGTCAAGGCGATGGGATTCACTCGGCTGTTTCATGATGTAGAGCTCCCGCTGGTCGAGGTGCTCGCGGGGATGGAGTTCAACGGCGTGTTGGTTGACGCGGCGGAACTGGATCGTCAGTCGGCGCGGCTGAACGCGAGGCTGGCGGAGTTGCGCGGCGAGATCGACGCCGCGGCGCCGAGGCCGTTCAATCCGGATTCGCCGAAACAACTCGCGACGATCCTGTTCAACCCGCCGGACGACCCGGCCGAGCCCGGGCTTGGGCTTGGCAGCGTGAAAAAAACGCGGACGGGCAGGTCGACGGACGTCGAGGTTCTCGAGCGGCTCGCGGCGGATGATTCGGTGGTTTCGCCGCTGCCCGGGCTGATCCTCGAGCACCGGCAGCTTGCCAAACTTATCGGAACATATCTTGTCGCTCTCAGGGACGCGATCAACCCGCGCACGGGTCGCGTGCACGCCTCGTTCCATCAGACGGGCGCGGCGACGGGTCGGCTGTCGTCGTCGGATCCTAATCTTCAGAACATCCCGATCCGCACGGAGATCGGCCGGGATATCCGCCGGGCTTTCCGGGCGCCGAGCGGGCGGATGCTGATCACGGCGGACTATTCGCAGATCGAGTTGCGCCTGCTGGCTCATCTGTCGAAGGACGAGGCGCTGTCGCGCGCGTTCCACGCGGGCGAGGACATCCACCGCGCCGTCGCGGCGGAGATCCACGGCGTGCCGCTCGAGCGCGTCACGAAAGCGCAGCGATCCGGGGCGAAGATGGTGAACTTCGGGATCGTCTACGGCGTGACGGCGTTCGGTCTGGCGCGGCGGCTGGGCGTATCGAACGACGAGGCCGCGACAATCATAGATGATTATAAGAAAAGGTTCCCGGGGATCACGCTGTTCCTGGCCGAGTGCGTCGAGCACGCGAAGCGGCACGGGTATGTGGAGACGGTGCTGGGTCGGCGCCGGGCCGTGCCGCAGGTCCACGCGCGGAACCCGAACGAGCGTGCGCTGGGCGAGCGGATCGCGATCAACTCTGTGGTGCAGGGGTCTGCGGCGGACCTTATAAAGATCGCGATGGTTGATCTGCACCGGCGTCTCAGCCCGCGCGCTTCTGCGTGGCGTGCCGCGTCGGGGCAGGACGAGGCGCCGGACATCCCGGGCGTGCTGATGCTGTTGCAGATCCACGACGAACTTGTGTTCGAAGCGCCGGCGGATGTTGCGGAGGAGGCGCGTCGGTTGATCGTTGGGCGGATGGAGTCGGCGATGCGTCTGGACGTGCCTTTGGTTGTAGACTCGGCGGCGTCGGAGACGTGGTTCGAGGGGAAGTGACGGATGGCGGAAGTTATGCTCAGCGCGATCTCGGGTCCGCCGACGGCGCCGATCGAGCTCTCGGGCGACGGGCCTCGGACTCTCGGGAGGTCCGGCGAGTGCGACATAGTGCTGACGGACCCGGCGGTGTCGCGCAGGCACGCTGTCTTCGAGCGCGTGGGCGGTGGGTGGACGGTCTTCGACACGGGCAGCCGACACGGTGTTCATATCAACGGGATTGCGCTGAAGCCTGGCGAGCCGGCGCCGATCTCGGCTGGTGATCGCGTGCGGATCGGCCCGTGGATGTTCCGAGTGCGCGACGCGGGAACGGAGTCTTCCGCGACGAACTCGATCGACGACACGGGCGTCCACTCGGGCACGCGTGTGAGCCGGATCGAGTTGGGCGATCTGGCGGAGCGTCGGCTGGAGTCGCTGATGCGGGCCGCGCGTGCGATGCAGGAGGCGTCGGATGAATCGGCGATCGCGCGCGTCGTGACCGAGGCGCTCGCGGCGGGTACGGGTTATGAGCGGGTCGCGCTCGTGAGGCCGATCGAGGGGATCGAGGTTGTGGAACTGCTGTCGGTCGGGGGTCGGGCGTCCCGGCCGGTGGGATTGCGGCCGAGCCGGACGCTGCTCGAAGCGGCGCGCGAGGGTGGCGTGGTGCGCCTCGAGGACGCCGCGCCGGTGCGGCATGCCGAAAGCATTATCTCAGCGGGGGTGACTTCTGCGATGTGCGCACCGGTGAGGGTCGGCGATGAGATCGACGCGTACCTGTATCTCGACGGGACCGGTGCGGGCGCACCGCACTCGGACGCGGGGACGTTCTGCGCCGCGATCGCGGACCTGTGCGGGATGGCGCTGTCGAGCCTGCGTCGGCGTGAAGTTCAGGCGCGGCAGGATCTTCTAATGCGTGATCTGAACACGGCGCGCGACACGCAGCGTCGGCTGATGCCGGCGGGCGCCGGGCGTGTCGGGCCTTGCCGGTACACACTGCACTTTCAGCCGGGGCGTGTGGTTGCGGGAGACTTTTTCGGCGTGCGCGAGATCGGGGATCACGCCGCGGTTTGTTATATAGGGGACGTGGCGGGGAAGGGGCTGGGCGCGTCGCTGGTGATGGCTTCGATCGTGGCGATGCTCGACACGTTGATCGACGCGGGCCGACCGCTCGAGGAGTCGGTCGCGGCGCTCAATCGGTATGTCGCCGCGCGGACGGAAGAGGCAACGTTCGCAACGCTCTTTGTCGGCGTGCTCGACCTTCAGCAGAGGTCGCTTACGTGCGTCGACGCCGGGCACGGGTACGTCGCGCTGCGCGACGGCGACGCGGTGACGATCCCGTCGTTCGCCGGCGGGCCCCCGGTCGGGGCGGACGCGGGGTCGGTATACGAATCGGCGACGTTCCCGATCGAGCCGGGGACGCGGCTGGTGCTTATAAGCGACGGCGTGCCCGAACAGGCGGATCCATCGGGGGCGCAGTTCGGCACACACCGGATCGTCGGGTGTCTCGCGGGATCGTCGGGGCTTGAGGGGGACGTCGCGTGTCTGCTGGAGGCGCTGTCGGACCACGCCGCGGGCGAGCCGTTCGGAGATGATGTGACGGTCGCGTCGATCGAGTTGGTCGATGTCGGCTGAAGAGCTGAAACATTTACCTGCGGTCGCGGTGTCAGACATCGCGGACAATGGCTCGGGAGGATGAAGGATGTTTTTCCGTCAGATCGCGGATGAATCGCTCGCGCAGTACGCGTACATGATCGGCTGCGAGCGCTCGGGCGAAGCGATTGTTATAGATCCCGAGCGCGATATTGACAGGTATATCGCGCTCGCCGAGGCGAACCGTCTGAGGATCGTGGCGGCGGCGGAGACGCACATCCACGCGGACTTCCTCTCGGGTGTGCGCGAGTTGGCGGAGCGGATCGGGGCGCGTGCGTATGTGTCCGGCGAGGGCGGGCCGGACTGGTCGCCGCGCTGGCTTGATAAGAAGGTCGGGGGCGGTGTGTACGCGCACACGCAGCTGCGCGACGGGGACACGATCGAGATCGGCGCGGTGAAGATCACCGCGAGGCACACGCCCGGGCACACGCCGGAACACCTGAGTTACATAATAACGGATCACGGCGCCGGGACGGACGCGCCGGTCGGGATCGTCACCGGCGACTTCGTCTTCGTCGGTGATCTCGGCCGGCCGGACCTGCTCGACACGGCGGCGGGGATGAAAGACACGCGGTTCGCGGCGGCGGATCGGCTGCGCGAGTCGGCGGCGGGGTTTCTAACGTTAGAAGATTTTGCGCTGGTCTGGCCGGGCCACGGCGCCGGGAGCGCGTGCGGGAAGGCGCTCGGGGCGGTCCCGCAGTCTTCGGTGGGTTATGAGCGGCGGACCAACCGCGCGTTGTCCCTGGCGGGCGACGCCGACGCGTTCCGGCGGTTCATCCTGGACGAGCAGCCGGAGCCGCCGATGTACTTCGGCCGGATGAAAGTTCTTAATCGTGACGGAGCGCCGGTGTTAGGGGCCTTGCCGGATCCGCCCGCGGTGAGTTGGCGGGAAGCGTTCCGCGCAGCGGGAGAGAACACATCGGTGGTGATAGACACGCGTGCGCCGGGTCGTCATCGGGCCGGGGCCTTGCCGGGCGGGTACTCGGCTGCGATATCAAACTCGTTCACGAACACGGTCGGATCTTTCGTCGAGCCGACGGACGAGATCCTGCTGGTTTCGACGAACCTTGCCGAGCGCGACGAGGCGGTTCGTCGGCTTGTGCGCATCGGGCTTGACCGCGTGACGGGGTGGATCGATGAGGCGTCGCTCGCGGGCGCGGGCGAATCGCTCGAGCGCGCACGCGCGGTGACCGTTGCGGAACTGGCAGGGTTCATCGAGGCGGGCGGGCGGGTGCTGGATGTTCGGCTGGTGAATGAATTGGGCGAGGGCGAGATCCCCGGCGCGGAGCGCAAGCCTTACACGCGGTCGAAGGAGTGGATCGGTTCTGTCGATGTGTCGGCGCCGATCGCGGTGGTCTGCCGGACGGGCGTGCGGTCGGAGGCGATGGCGTCGATGCTGCGGCGTCGCGGAGCGGACGCGCGTTCGCTCGACGGGGGGATTGTCGCGTGGAACGCGGCGGGGATGCGGGCGTCTCGCGCGGTGAGTGCTGTTTGAGGGAAATAATGAGCGCACGGGCGAGACGTCCGTGCCGCTGTTTGTGGGTGTGCCACTTGTTGCGCTCGTGCGGATGGGATTGAAAATTAAA
>CAZTEE010000044.1:0-10500 GCA_964611775.1 uncultured Phycisphaeraceae bacterium
AGAGCGGGGGAGTTAGGGGAAAGGTTTGGGGGTAAGTAGTGATGAGGGAAAGATAGAAATCGTAGTGGCACGGGCGTCTCGTCCGTGCGCGAACCGCCGAGTGTGACACGATCCCGCGACTCAGCGTCCTTGGCGTGAGCGCAGCGAGGGTAAGGGTTGCTGCAAGAGCAGGTTTGTTATAAGAAAGACGGACGGGACGCCCGTGCCACTGGCTCGATCAGGCCGCAAGGTCGGAGGCGCGACAATCAAGAAACAGCATGTCGCAAATAGTCAAATCATATAAAAACCGTATAAAACAGTATAATTATAAAATCAGGCCCCACCCGTGTTTCCCCTTTTTGCCTTTATTTCCCGCTCTGGGTCCGCTGCGCCTCTGCGGTGAATGAAAGTTCACTGGCTGTCCGGCGCGAGGGCGAAAGACGGGCCGGGCACCTCGCCGAGGGCGCGGATGCGCTGGCGGATCGTCTCGTCGGCGGGGTCGATGTAGTGCGCCATGCGCAGGCGTCGCATGCCGTTCTCCCGATCGCCCGCGGCGAAGTAAAAGTCCGCCAGCGCGAGCTGCGGGGCTACGGTGCGCCCGGCGTCCAGGCGGACCGCTGTGAGCAGGGCGCGGAGCGCGAGGTCGGCGTCGCCGGTATCCACGGCGTACCAACCAAGCCGGAGATAATCACCCACTGTCCGGGTGTCCTCGGCGCGGCGCTGGAGGTACGAGATGAGCCGATCGTGCTGGTCGGCGTCGAACATCGCGCGGGCGTAGCGCTCGGCGATCGCGTCGTCATACGGTCGGACGCCCGAGACAATGGCGTACTGGGCTGCGGCGCCGGCGTGATCTCCGATAGCGACGAGGGACTCGGCTAGCCGGACGCGGTACGTCCAATCGCTGGGCGCCCGGTCCACGACTTCCTGATAATCCGCACGCGCCTGCTCATAACGGGCGTAGTACGCGTGCTGGTCCGCGTCGGCGCGGACACGGGCGATCGACCGCTGGCCGGTGCAGCCCGCGGATAGCAGGATCGCGGCGAGAAGAGTAAGCGTCAGAAAAGTCGTGCGCATCGGGTTCGGCTCCTCGATCGGGACAGCCGCCGGGGCTGTGTGGTGGAGTCTACCGCGCCGGCGCCGCGGGATGCGCACGGGCGGGACGCCCGTGCCACTGGGGGGTTGGGGTTATAGCATCCGGGAGATGCTCCGAGCGGCGGTACTTCAGCATAATCTGCCGGACGGGTCTTCCCATCTTGACCTGCTGATCGAAGGCCGAGCCGGGGACGACGCCGACGAACGGGCGCTTCTTACCTTTCGTGTCGCACCAGGGGCCGGCGCCGCAGCGTTGCTGGCGATCGTTCACGCCGATGAGGCGGGCGGTTTCGACGCCGAGCGAGCGGGCGACCACCGCAGGCATTACCTTGATTATGAAGGGCCGATCCCCGGCGGGCGGGGGGCGGTCGTGCGGCTGGCCCGCGGGTTTATCTCAGAAATATCCCTTGATGAGGCGCGGTGTGGAGTAGTGATCGATTTCGGCGCCGGGCGGATAAAGATGGTGGGTGAGAGGGTCGGCGCGAGTTCGGCCTGGCGTTTCGAGGTCGGCGCCGATCGACGATCGGGCGGGTGATCCGGATAAAGCCGTTGGGGAAGATCGGGTCGGCATGTGCGATCGAACCCGGGCCGAGTTCTGCGATTCCGCTGCGTCCGGACCGGGCATCGACCGATAAACCGTGGCATGTGCGGGATATTCGGAGTTGTGGCGCCGGTCGGACGGGCGCCTTCGATCGACGACGCAACGGCGTGCCGGCTTCGCGACATGCTCGCGCATCGCGGGCCGGACGGCGCGGGTCTGTGGCGTAGGGAGAACGCGCTGCTGGCGCATCGGCGTCTGGCGGTGCTGGACGGCTCGGACGCGGGCGCACAGCCGATGGTGTCGGCGGACGGGATGACGGCTATTTCTTACAACGGCGAGGTCTACAACCACGCCGACGTGCGGGCCTCGATACGCCGGTTCGACCCGCGACCGTTCCGCTCGGCATGCGACTCGGAGACCGTGCTGCGCGCGATCGAGCTCTGGGGCGTCGACGCGCTGCGGCGATTCAGGGGTATGTTCGCGCTGGCCTGGTGGGACGGGCGACGGCGCGTGCTGACCCTGGCGCGCGACCCGCTCGGGATCAAGCCGATCTATCACACGACGGCCGGGGGAGAAGTGATATTCGCGTCCGAGCCGGCGCCGATACTCCATCATCCGTCTGTGCGCTCGGCGCCGAACCTGGCGATGATAAGCGCTTACATGACGACGATCCGGACGACGCTCGGGTCGGACACGCTGTTCGACGGCGTGCACGCGGTCGAGCCGGGAACCGCTGTGCGATTCGATATGAACCGCGGCACGCGCCAGGCGATCGAACAATATTATAAACCCACAACGACGGACGAGATCGAGGAAGGCGCCGGCGAGCGCGTCCGCGACGCGGTGGAGCAATCCGTGCGTGCCCATCTGATCTCGGACGTGCCGGTGTGCGCGCTGCTCTCGGGCGGATTGGACAGCACGATCACCGCGACACTGGCGCACGAGCGGATCGCCGGGCTTCGGACCTATGTCGCGGGCGCCGAGAGCGGCGCGGACGATGACGATCTCGCGGTGTCCGGGCGAGTCGCGGCGGAACTGGGGACTCGGCACGGTCGTGTGGTTGTGACGCGCACGATGTTCGGTTCGCGCTGGCCGGAGATGGTGCGCGCTATGGGGACGCCGCTCTCGACACCGAACGAGGTGGCGATAAACGCAGTGGCGGCCGGTCTACGCGCCGACGGGTGCGTGGTGACGATCAGCGGCGAGGGCGCGGACGAGTTCTTCGCTGGTTACGAGGCGCCGATGCTCGCGGCGTGGCGATTCTCTCGTATGGACCGTGCGGGAGCGGCGGGCGGGCGGTTCGCGCTGGACGCGAACGCATGGACGCCGTTGAACGCGAAACGAGCGGTCTTGCGACCGGATATCGCCGCTGCCGTCGAGGACGATCGGCCGCTGGCCGAGGCTTTCGACGAATGGTTCGCCGAGTGCGCGCGCGAGGCCGGGCCGTTCGCGGACCCCGTCGAAGCGCATCTGCGGATGATGCAGAGGATCAACCTTACAGGTTTATTGCAGAGGTTGGACACCGCGACGATGCTAGCGGGAGTCGAGGGGAGGACGCCGCTGGCGGACGTGCGTGTAGCTGAGGTCGCGCGGGCCTTGCCGATCACGGCAAAGTTCGACCCTGGGGGGACCGGCGACGCCGACGAATCCGGCGACGGCGGGGTCGCGGTGCGGGCGGCGGTGCGGTCGAAGATCGCGCTCCGCGCGGCGTTCCGAGGCAGGATTCACGCCGAGGCGCTCGTCCGCAAAAAGGCTAGTTTTCCCCTGCCTTTCGAGAGCTGGCTCGGGGATCAGTCGGCGTCGCTGAAGTCGTCGCGGTTCGCGCGGGCGGTATTCACCGACGAAGCGGTCGAAACGATCGCCGCGGACCCGGCGACGCACTGGCGCTTCGCCTGGCCGATGATGAACGTCGCGCTGTGGGGCGACGTGTGGTGGGGATGAGCGGCGCGGCGGTCAAGACCGGATGAGGTTTATTTTATAAGATCTGCCGTTGTGATCGCGGAGTTTGTTCGCGTGATCGGCGTGCTGGGTGCGGACCTGCGCCAGCGCTACGGCGTGGGCGCCGTCGAAACCCGCCGCGGATGATGTAATAACGCCGACGGCGTCGGGCCGGGAGTCTGAGTCGGTTTGGCTGCCGGCGGGGAAGAGCAGATCGCCGGCGCTCGGCGCGTCGTGGCTGTCGCACTCGAGCGCGACGACGATCTGCTTGGGTTTCCCCAGCGATTCCATGCGGGCGACGATCTCCTGACCGAGGTAGCAGCCTTTGGTGAACGAGACTCGATCGCGCAGGACGCCGGTCTCGTGCGGGAGGGACTCGGCGCCGAAATCAATCAGATACGCCGGGCGGGCTGCGTGGACGCGGAGCGACTCGAGCGCATCGATCCCGACGGCGCGGACGCGCGGGCCGTTGAGTTCGTCGGACGCTGCGCCCGCTTCGAGGATGTGCCGGTGGATGCGCGGGAGCAAGTCGCGCGGCGTGACAAGTTCGTACGCGGGGATCCCGAGTGAATCGTCGCGGAAGACGACACAGTCAGCATCCGCGAGCCGGGCTTCGGCGACCGCACCGGGCGAGAGATCGGCGATCGATCGGGCGTCGTCGCCGACGGCTAGCCGGGCGAGCGCTTCGGCGGCGAGCGGGCCGACGATTGAGAGCCGGGTTGTGTCGGGTCTTGCGTCGCGGATCGTGACGTCGTCAGCGATGACGAACTCGGCGAGGGATTCGATGGCGCCCGGGATCGCAGCGTCGTCGGTTTCCAGAAGCGTCCGTCCGGGGAGTGCGAGCACGCGCAGGTCGGCGCGGATCCGACCTTTTCGGTTGAGCCAGAACGCGTTGATCCATCGTCCGGGCGGGAGGTCGCGGACGGCGTTGGTGAGCATCCGGCCGAGGAATTCGAGGCGGTCGGAGCCGTGGGTTTCTATTACGCCGCGATGGGTAGCGTCGAGAAGCCCGGCGCCGAGGCTGATCGCGGCGAGTTCGCCCTCGGGATCGCCGAAGTTCGCGACGATTTCGGTAGGGTCGGCCCCGGCGCCGTGGAGCGAGCCGGGCGGGGGGTAGGCGGTGGAGGTCGCCTCGGCGAGTGCGTGCAGGTTGCGGATCGGGCTTGGTCGGCCCATTGTGTTCGCTCCGTCGGTCGGTTGCGGGCGTCGGGACGCCCGGGTGGGTGAAAGGATAGGAGCGCGCGTGAACATCGATCTGCTCAAGCGGTTGTGCGAGACGCCGGGCGTCCCCGGACGCGAGGAACGGGTCCGGACGTTGATCGAACAGGAGGCGGCGGGCCTCTTTGACGAGTTGCGCGTCGACCCGATGGGTTCGCTGATCTGCACCCGTCATCCGCGTCCCGGCGGCGGGGCCGCGAGTCCCGGCGCCGACACGACGAGCGTGCTGCTGCTCTGCCACATGGACGAGATCGGGTTCTACGTCCGGCATATCGACGACAAGGGTTTCGTGCGCGTCAACGCGGCGGGCGGGTTCGACCCGCGCAACCTCTTCAGCCGGCGCGTGCTGGTGTGCACGAAGAGCCACGGCGACATGCCCGGCGTCATGAACGCGGGCGGCAAGCCCATCCACACCGCGTCAGAAGAAGAAAAGAAGAAGATCCCCGATGTCGGCGAGTTCTTTATTGATATGGGCATGAACGCTGACGCCGTGCGCGAGCGTGTGCGCGTGGGAGACATGGTGGTCTGGCACGAGCCGTTCGTTGAAGCGGGGGAGAAGGTTGTTTCCAAGGCGCTCGACAACCGTGTCGCGTGCTGGGTGGGGATCGAGGCGGTGCGGGCGATTGAGAGGGCGGGCCTCGGGCATGATTGCCGGCTTACGGTCGCGTTCACGGTGCAGGAGGAGATCGGCCTGCGCGGCGCCCGGACGGCGTCGTTCGGCGTGGAGCCTGACATCGCGATCGGGATCGACACGACTCTCGCGTGCGACACGCCGGGCATCGCCGAGGAGGACCGCGTGACTGTGCAAGGCGCCGGCGTCGGGCTGCACATCATGGATTCATCGATGATCAGCGATTACCGCCTGATCGATGAGCTCGAAGCGGTCGCGCTGAAGCACGGCGTGCCGGCGCAGAGGACGATCCTGGCGCGCGGCGGGCAGGACGGCGCGGGAGGTCAGCAGGCGCGGGCCGGGGCGCGGGCCGCGGGCCTGGTCGTCGGGACGAGGTACATCCACACCGTGACGGAGATGGTGGACAAGCGCGACCTGGCCGCGGCGCGCGATCTGCTGGCGAAGTGGCTGCCGACGGTTGGGTGATTCGGCATTAAGCAAGGTTTCAGGAACCCTTACGAATCGGATTCACCGCCCAGACGCAGCGGGCGCAGAGAGATCTGCACGAGGGCTGCTTCTCTGCGCCCACTGATCCTCTGCGGTGATTATAATGTTTGTCGCTGGCGCTCAGTGGATGACCGAGGTCGCCTTTTCGATGGCTTCGACGAGTTGGCGGAGGGCGAATGGTTTCTTGAGGACCTGGTCGAAACCCTGGGTGCGGAGCTGGGCGATCTGGCCGTCGGTCAGCCGGCTGGTCATGGCGACGATGCGTGTGAGTTGCATGTCATCGCTGGAGCGGATGAGTTCGGCGATGCGGCGCCCGTCCTCGCCTTCGAGGTGCAGGTCGAGCACCATGACGTGCGGCTTGAGGCGGTGGCATGTAAGACCCGCCTCGAACGGGCTGCCCGCGGCGTGTATGTCGTAGTTGGTCTGCTCCCCGAGGAGATTGCTGAGCGTCCCGCGGATCTCGTTGTCCGGATCGACGATCAGGACTCGGGTCTGCCCGCTCGACAGCCCGTCGAGAGGGATCTTATGATCCTTCATGAAACGGATGAGTTGCGAGACGGGGATTCGGCGGTCCTTTGAGCCGGGGATCCGGTAGCCGTTCAACTGGCCCGAATCGAACCACTTGCTGACGGTGCGCGGGGCGACATTACAGATCTTGGCGACTTCGCCGGTGGTGAGAACTTCTTTTTCGTGCTGCATCAATCGCCTCCGGATCACCGCCGACGGCTCCACGTCGGTCGGTGTGTGACGGATCGGCGGATCGTGCGCTCGTCTGAAGCGGGCGCCCGCGTCGCGGCGTGAAATCCCGCTATCTGGACGTGTTATGCGGCGTAAGCGCGCAATCGCGCGCATGATCGGACCAGCCCGGCTCAGCGCGATCGGTCGTCGGAATCGGCGATGCCCGCGAGGCCTGGATCGGGGCGGGCCGGGCGACGTTGACCGCCCGCCGATCGGCCCGGTAGAGTGGATCGCCGGGCGGTGGGATCCGCGCCGCGTTCCCGTGCGTATGGGACACCGGCAGGTGAGGGCCGACGTGTGTCGGTGCGCCCGTTCCCGGCGATGATCGTCCCACCCGCGGGGCGGGTCCGGGGTGAACGCGGCGTCGTGCGAGTGAAATTTTCCTTCGATGCGTGAGGATATGACCGTGCCGAGCCTGCTCCGATCGTTCCTTCTGGGGCTGATTCTGTGCCTCCCGCTTGTCGCCGCCGATCACGCGATCGGCCAGGCCCAGCCGGCGCCGACTCCGACCGCGAGCGAACTGCTCGACGACTTCCGCCATTACGTCATAACCCGGCAGGACACTCTGGCGCGGGCCTCGGCCCAGGCGCTGATCGACCTCGCGCTCTCACCGGAGGAGTTCGTCGGGATCGTGGAGGATTCGCGTTTCGGGGAGGAAGGGTTCGAGCAGTCCGTCCGTCGGGGGCTGTTCATCAGCACCGTCGAGGCAGTCGCCGCTCAACTCCAGGCTCTCTACGAGCAGGGTCGGCGAGATAAGGCTCGGAACCCCGACGAGATCGCGCGGAATATCAACCTCCTCGCGGGCGGTCAGCGCGGCCGAATCCTCGCGACTCAACGGCTCATCGCAGCGGGCGAGTACGCCGCCCCGCAACTCCTCCAGGTGCTCACGGCGAAGCGCAGCCCGGCCCTCGAAGCCGAGGCCGAGCGCGTCCTCATCTCGCTCGGCGCGGACGCCGTTGCCCCGTTATCCGCGGCCCTTCTAGAAACCGACCCCGCCACTCAGGAACGGCTGTCGTTGATCCTCGGCCTGACTCGGCACCCGTCGGCGCTCGCCCCCCTGCACGAACTCGCCGCCACTACCGCCAACCCCGCGGCACGGAGCGCGGCTCAACGGGCAATCGAACGCATAGCCGGCGAATACAACCCCAACCTCGCCCTCGCGGACCTCTACCGCCTGCTCGCGGAGGACTATCTCGGCCACTCCCAGAGCCTGACTCGGTTCGCCGGCGAACCGCACCAACTCGCGTGGAACTTTGACCCGTCTCTGGGACTCTACCCCACGCCGATCCGGACGGAGGTATTCCACGAGACGCGGGCGATGCAACTCGCGGAGAAGTCACTCTCGCTCGACGCGGTGAACGAGGCCGCCGTCTCTCTTTGGATCGCCGCGAACATCAAACGCGAGATCGATTCTCCCGAGGGATACGAGAACCCCGTCTACGGCTCGGACCGGCGCGACGCTCTGTATTACGCGGTCGCGTCCGGCGCCGGGACTATGCAGGACGTGCTGGCGCGTGCGCTGGCGTCGCGCGACACGCCGTTGGCCCGTCGGGCGATCGAGGCGTTGCGAGTCAGCGCCGGCGGGGCGGGGATCTGGTCCGGCCGGACCGGCGTGCGGGCGCTGCTCGATGCGCTTGCTTACCCCGATCGCCGGGTCCGCTACGAGGCCGCCCTTGCGATCGGCGCGGCGAACCCGTCCGAGCCGTTCGACGGCGCCGAGCGTGTCACGCCGTTGCTCGCGTCGGCGATCCGCGACGCGGACGCCCGCTTCGCCGTGGTCATCGCGCGTGACCCGGAGATCCAGCAGACCTGGGCCTCGCTCCTGCGCGACGAGGGTTACGAAGTCATACCGCCGGCGGGTTCGCTCGCGGACGCCGCCGCAGCGATCGCCGAAGCGCCGGGCGTCGATCTCATCGTCATTCAGACCGGGACCGCCGAAGCCGAGGAAACTATCAACGCCGCCCGCGACGACGCCCGGCTGCGTGCTACGCCGATCCTCGCGGTCATGCCCGTCTCCGGCTGGAACGAACACCGATTCCGCTACGAGAACAACCCGCTCACGGACGTGCGCCGCGAAGGGCTTGACCAGTCACAACTCACCGAGTCCGTCCGTGCCCTGACGCTCGCCGCGTCCGGGCCGGCCATCACCGCGGACCAGGCCCGGCGTTACGCCCTCGACTCGCTCGGCGTCTTACGCGATCTTTCAATCAGCGGCAGCGCGTCGCTGAGTGTTTCCGACGCGAGCGGGCCGCTCATCGCAGCGCTCGGTTCAACCGAAGGCGACGTTCGTCTCCGGGTCGCGGACGTGCTGGCGCGGATCGGCCAGAAACGTTCGCAGATCGCGCTGATGGAAGCAGCCCTCGACGCCTTCGGCGCCGAGCAGGTCGCCCTGCTTGACAAGGTGACGCGATCGGCGAAGACGTTCGGCAACATGCTCGAGTCCCGCCACGTCCGCCGGCTGTTCGAACTGACGGAAGCGCCGGAGAACAGCGTCGCGACGGCCGCCGCCGCCCTGATGGGCGCGCTCAACCTCCGAGGCGGGGAGATCCGCGACCTCATCCTCGTCACCCGCTGAACCTGAGCGCCGCGGCTCTGGCTCACCAGTCGCGCATCGGAACGTCGGCGCCGCGCTCATCCGCGCAGCGCTGCGCGTCCTCGTAACCCGCGTCCGCGTGGCGGAAGACGCCCATAGCCGGGTCGTTGGTCAGCACTCTCCTGATCCGGTCCGCGGCTTCGGGCGTCCCGTCCGCGACGACGACCTGCCCGGCGTGCTGGGAGTAGCCGATCCCGACGCCCCCGCCGTGATGGAAAGAAACCCACGACGCCCCCGACGCGACGTTCACCATCGCGTTGAGGATCGCCCAGTCGCTCACCGCGTCGGTGCCGTCTTTCATCGCTTCGGTCTCGCGGTTGGGCGACGCGACCGAGCCGCAGTCGAGGTGATCTCGCCCGATGACGATCGGCGCCTGCACCTGCCCGGACGCGACAAGATCATTAAACAACAGTCCCGCCCGGTCGCGCTCGCCGAGTCCGAGCCAGCAGATCCGCGCGGGCAGCCCCTGGAACCGCACCTTCTCGCCCGCCAGAGTCAGCCACCGCCGCAGCCCTGCGTCTTCCGGGAAGAGATCCATCAGCGCCCGGTCCGTCGTTTCTATGTCGCGCGGATCGCCCGAGAGCGCGACCCACCGGAACGGCCCCCGGCCCCGGCAGAACTGCGGGCGTATGTACTCCGGCACGAACCCGGGGAACGCGAACGCGTCCTCGAACCCGCGCTCGAAGGCGCGCTGCCGAATATTATTTCCGTAATCAAACGTGATCGCGCCGTTCTTCTGGAGCGCGACCATCGCCATGACGTGCCGGCGCATGGTGTCGAGGCTGCGGGATTCGTACTCGGTCGGTTCGACGCCGCGCAGAATCTCGGCTTCGTGCAGGCTCATCCCCGCGGGCACGTACGACATCGCGTCGTGCGCCGAGGTCTGATCCGTCAGCGTGTCCGGCGTGATCCCGCGCTCCAGCAGCCGTTCCAGAAGGTCAACCGCGTTCACGGGCACGCCGACCGACACCGCCTGGCGTTTCTCAACATAATCAAGCGCCGCGTTTATCGCCTTATCAAGATCGTCGATCGTCTCGTCGAGGTATCCGTCGCGCATCCTGCGTTCGAGTTTTGCGCGGTCTATGTCGGCGATCAGGCACACGCCGTCGTTCATGGTGACCGCGAGCGGCTGGGCGCCGCCCATCCCGCCGCAGCCCGCCGTGACCGAGAGCGTCCCGCGCAGCGTCCCCCCGAAGTGTCGGCGGGCGCACTCGGCGAAGGTTTCGAAAGTTCCTTGCAGGATTCCCTGCGTCCCGATGTAAATCCACGAGCCGGCTGTCATCT
>CAZTEE010000045.1:0-6215 GCA_964611775.1 uncultured Phycisphaeraceae bacterium
CCGGCCGCGCCGACGAAGCCGTGACGATCCTCGCCGCAGTTTCCGACGACGCCGACGACGCCGACGACGCCGATGGGGACGATGGGGCCGATGGGGCCGGGGAAGCGTCCGCCGGGTTCTCACCGGCCTTGCACCAGCGGATCGCCGCGGCCGGCATGGCGCAGAATCTCGCGTCGGGCGAGTGGTTCGACATCTTATTCGACGAGCGGATTTCCGGGTTCCGTAATCTCGCGGGGCGCTGGCGCAGGGTGGACGAAAGAACGATCGCGGGTTCGCCTTGGATCCGGCCCGGCGGGGATTACCGCCTGGCTCTGGTCTCCGAAATCCTTACCAACAACCGCTACGAACTCCAGGCTACCTTCAACCTCAACGAACTCAAGACACCCGTGCGCAGCGGCGACATCCTCACGCACGCGAGCCGATCTCCATTGGACTATCGCACCGTAGGCGCATACCCGGGGATAAACGTTTTTTACGCCCGGCGGCAGAGCCTCGCAGCGACCAGACGCTCGCACGAGTTCGACCCGGAAGCGCCCGTCACCATCCGAGTCAAAGTCTGGGACGATCTGGTCGTCGTCTTCCTGAACGGTGAACGTGTCTATCACGGCCCGTATGACGGCGGCGACTTCGGAAAGTTCGGCTCGAGGTTCGGATTCGGCGCGTTCACCGGCCCTAATACAGTCGGCACGATTGTCATCTCTGGCGTGAGGATGCGAGGACTGTCCGAGACGCCCGCGGAATTCGTACGGCTCCCGTTCTGACATCCTTACACTCGAGCGCGCCATGATCGAGAGAGTCGCACGCCGCGCCACGCGCCGGATCTAAAGCCGTCTCACCTTCGATCGTGGACGCTAGCGCCCCCTTACCGAGATTCTCGCGGCTCATGGGAGCAACCGCGCCGATCGGGAATTTATATATGGATATATTATAACCAATCCCCGGCAGCAGATTATGCGACCCGGCTTGTCGTGATTCGGCTCGCCCTTCTAGCGCCGAAAGGTATCGCGGCGACGTGGCGCCGGTCGTCCGGAGTTCTCGTCGGCGGTGTGTCGATCCTGTTACTCACGCTGCTCGGGTGGTATGATGCCACGATGCCCGATGACAGCGGCCCCATTTCGCGCGCGGAAGTTGAGCGTGTCGCCCGGCTTGCCCGGCTCGAACTGACGCCCGATGAAATCGACGAGAGCACCGCCCGGCTCGCGGCAACGCTCGGGTACGTAGAGCGGCTCAACCGGCTCGATCTCGCGGGTGTCGAGCCGTTGTCGAACCCGATGGACGCGACGAGCAGAACCGACGCGGACGAGCCGGGCGCAACTCTGCCGACCGCTGAACTGATGAAGATGGCGCCGGCGTCGAGGCCGCCGTTCGTAAGCGTGCCGAAGGTGCTGGGCGACGGCGGCGGGGCGTGACGCGTTGGGGGCACGGGTCACGTATTGTCGTGCGTTCGACCCGAGTGTTCCCGCGCTTCCTGCCAACTGGCGAATCGCCGGACGGGCACGCCGGCGAGCACGATGTCATCGCCCCAGACTCGGTGCATGCCGATGTGACGCCGGGCGGCTTCCGGGTTGAAGCGCAACCGGACGGTGACACTCCCGTCCGGGGCGTCGACAGTATTATCATCTGAGCCAGGGAAGAGACTTCCGTAGTCGGATTCGATCGGCTGGGTATAAATAAGTTTGTGTATTGACCGGGTCGATGTTTAAATGAACACGTCATGACAGAATCCGAACGGCGGTTGCGCGACTTTGAGTTTGCCTTCGGGGAAGGCGGAGCCGCCGACGACGGTCACGACCCCGAACTTCGCTGCGGCCGCTTCGCGCATGGCCGGCTCGTGCTCGGGGTCTGTGATAAACGTGATCGCGGGCGAACCGGCAGGGAGCACCTCGATCTCACGGTTGAAGATCTCGTGCCAGACGATGTAGGGATCCTCGTCGTGCGAGTCGATATCTCGCCTGGCCCGGCAGTTATGATAAATCTCGAACTGCTTTATGACAGCGTGTCGGCGCCTGCCCGGCTCTACGCCGTCGATGCGTCTGCCGCGGACGCCGAGCGTAATGCCGAAAGCGCTGAGCGCGGCGAGCACGGCGAGTGTGGCCCAGATCGGCATCGGCGCCTCCCGGTCGATTGGAAGACCTGATTTTACGTTATTCGGTTGGATTGGGCGTGCCGGGCGTCCATCGCGCGATGGGCGCCCCGGGCCGAGGGATGTAATACCTGGGCACGGCATGTGATGCGATCGGGAGATGTGGTTGGTGAAGCCGACGGATATCGCACGGGCGATAGGCCCGTACCACTGTGTAGAGAGCGGCAACAGGAATTGCTATAAAGAGTATATAGTTAATCACCGCGGCGGACGACGTAGACCTCGGTCGGTCGGCGTTCGACACGGACGTCGAAGCCGACCTGTCGGCGGAGTGCGTCGAGGAGCGAGGCGCGGTCGCCGGGGGTCCATTCGAGCGTGAAGTCGTAGCCGCCGGTCAGGCCGGTCTCGTCTGCGACGGTGACGCCGAGTTCCTGCTGGAGGTTGGCGATAAGTTGCGAGATTGTGACATTGACGGCGTTGATGCGGCCGGCGCCGCCGGTCAGCCGTGGGGTTGATTCGGAAGACCTGCGTAGGTTCATGGCGTCGATCGGGCGGGCGCCGAGGATGTAGTTCGGCATCGGTCGTGTTTCTTTGCGGAGGCGCGGTCGGGCCATCTGCTCGATCGCGGAGCGTAGGAGTTCGTCGACGAGCGCGGGGTTCTTCTCGGGCGGGCTTATTACGACGTCGTACTTGGCGTCGAGGAGCAGGTCGTCGGAGACGAGGAGGTGCGGGGGGATGTTGAGCAGCACGCCGATGAGGTCGGCCAGGCGTGCGCCTCGGGCGCGGAACTCGTCGTGCTTCCACATCGCGAACGGCGATCCCGGGGGCGAGTTGCGGATGTCCACGAGCATCAGCGGGAGTGACTTATTAAGACTGGATTCGGGCGCATTGGGGTCGCGGACAAGATCGCTCATGGGGGCGTCGGGGGTGCGACCGGCGATGACATCTTCGATGAGTTCGGGCGTGATGGTTTCGGGGTGGACGATGGCGGCGACTACGCCTCGCGGGTTAATTACCACGGCGAGCGGGACGCCGGGGACGGTGTAGGAGCGCCACATGCTCCAGTCGGGGTCGTGGGCGACGTAGGCGCTCATGGGCGTGCTCGCCATGAACGCGCGGACGTCGCTCTCGGGCTCGTTTGAAAGAGCGATGAAAGTGACGGGGCGGTCGCGCATGGAGCGCGCGAGTTCGTTGTAATGCGGCATCGCGGCGAGGCAGTTCGGGCAGTTGATGGAGAAGAACTCGATCACGACGGCCCGGCCGCGGAAGCCTTCGAGCGTCGTCGGCGTGCCCGCGGGCGCGTTGAGGTATTTCTCGAAGGAGAACGCGGGAGCCTTCTGGCCGACCCACGTCGCGCCGGCGCGGGCGGCGGGGATCGGCGTGGCGGCGAGCAAGGCCGTCGCGGCCGCGATGAATAAACCGGTGAATGAGCGCGAGAGTCGGCGGGTTGGGGGTCGCATCGGTCGGAACTCCGTCGGGTTGTCGATCCGTGTGTGCCCGGGCTGGTTGAAGTGGACTTTGTGGATCGCGGTTGGGGCTGTGTTGAGATCGTACGGGGGTGGGCGATGGGTCGGGTGTCGGCGCCGGGGTTGCGACCTTTACACGATCGCAACACAACGTACCGGGTGGTCCATGCTAGGCTTCGGCCCGAATGGCGACCTCGATCACACTCGACAATTTGAGCAGGCATATCGCGGGTGTTCGCGCGGTCGACGGCGTGTCGCTGACGATCGAGCCGGGCGAGTTATTCTTTCTCCTCGGGCCGAGCGGCTGCGGGAAAACCACGACGCTGCGCCTGATCGCGGGGTTTATCGACCCGACTGCGGGGCGTGTGCTCTTGGGAGAGCGGGACGTGACACGTACCCGGCCGGGCAAGCGCAATGCGGCGATGGTGTTCCAGAGTTACGCGCTCTGGCCGCATATGACGGTCGAGCGGAATGTTGAGTTCGGTCTGGCGGCGAGGAAGGTCGCCAAGGCGGATCGGCGGGCGCGGGCTTCGCGGGCGCTCGAAGCGGTGCGGATGCAGGCGTACGCAGCGAGGAAGCCCGCGCAGCTCTCGGGCGGGCAGCAGCAGCGTGTGGCGCTGGCGCGGGCGCTGGTCGTCGAGCCGGACGTATTGCTTCTTGATGAGCCGCTGAGCAACCTTGACGCGGCGTTGAGGCTGGAGATGCGCAGCGAGATCCGCAGGCTGTGCAAGGCGTCGCGGATCACGACGGTGTATGTGACGCACGACCAGGCCGAGGCTCTGAGCATGGCGGACCGGATCGCGGTGATGCGCGACGGCAGGCTGGCGCAGGCGGGGACGCCGGAGGAGGTTTACCGCAGGCCGACGAGCCGATTCGTAGCGGAGTTCATGGGCGAGACCAACCTGATCCCCGCGACCGTAACAGCGCGCGAGGCGGGGGCGAGCGTCCTCGAAACGCCCGCGGGTCGGATCATGGCGTGCGAGCATGATCAACGATTATCGGACCATAGCCGGTTGCTCTGCTCGATCCGCCCGGAGAGCGTGCGCCTGGTTTCGGGGTTTGAAGAGAACGGTAAAGCATTGCAAGGCAAGGTTTTAGATGCTGTGTACCTCGGTGGCGCGGTGCAGCGAGTGATCGAGGTCGGCGGAGTCAGGCTCAAGAGCCTGGAGCAGAACCCGCGATCCGCTGCTGGGGGCGTCGGGACCGTTGTCCGCGTGCTGATCGAGCCTGAGGACGTGGCGATACTGCCCGCGGACGAGGTCTGAGCGGGTCGAACGGCATGAATGCGGCGATGTAGTGCCGCGCATTGCGATTCGCTTAGCTTAGGTTCAGGCGGCGGCGGCGGCGTCGGGAGTTGCTGACGAGAGCGCGGCTCGGGGTCGGCTTTGGGCCAAGTCGGGGATGACGACTGTTATCGATGCCCCCCCGCCGGGGTTGTTGCGTGCGTGGATCCGGGCGCCGATCCTCTCGCAGAGGAGACGCACGACCTCGATCCCGACCCCCGCGCCGATCCCGATTCCAACCCTGGTCGTATCGCTCGCCGCCGGGTGAGCGGGCTGCGTCTGGTTGTTGGGATCGAGGCTCAGGGAACGGATCACGTCCGCGGGCAGGCCGAGGCCGGTGTCGCGGACCGTGACCGCGACGGCCGGGACGATCGTCGGCGTGTTCCACGTGGAACGTTCGAGGATGACTTCCACGCCTCGACTCGACGCTGCGAGGGCGTTTAGCAGCAGGTTGAAGAGGATGTGCCGAACCGCGACGCGCGACGTCGCGAGCGGGGGGATCTGGCCCGCCTCATCCTCGATTGTGATGGTGCACCCCCCCGCCGATCTCGACACGCCCGTGAGCGACGCCGCCTCCCGGGCCGCGGCTGCGAGATCCGTCGGCTCGGGCACGATCGCCGAGCGGTCGAGGATCGCGTCGGTGACGGCTCCGATCCGGTCGGAGACCTCAACGAACCGCTGCGCCAGCCGGGTTAGATCATCGACCGCAGGCTCGGACTCGAGCACGATCTGGGCGCGAGCGCGGACCGGGGTCAACAGGTTGCGGATTTCGTGCGCGACTAGCCCGGCTAATCCTGCGTTGACGGTTGCGGGTGCGCAGCGTGAGCATCGCGGCCGAGTCTGGCCGGCGGTTTGCGATGATGATCCGCGGGGCTGGGACACATCACGGGTATCGGCCGCGGGATGGGGTAGCGTGAGCGTGGCTACCCGATCGACGATCGCCACTCGACCGAGGGGGCGCCCGCGTCGGCGAGACGATCGGCGTCGAGTGCAATGGCTGATCGCGCGAGGGGTTCGCGCAGATCGGCGGGCACGAAACCAGCCTCGGCGAGCCGACCGGGAGCGACCCACTCGAAACTGATGTCGGGTTCGCGTGTCGGCACGCGCTCGGGCCAGGCGCCGGTCGGATGTTCCACGTGGAACACGAGATTCAGTTCGTGTCTTGGTCGGCCGGCTTGGGTGAACCGGGCCTCCGCGACCAGCAGCAGGGGGCCGACGCGCGAATCCAGGCCGGTTTCTTCCAGGAGTTCGCGTGCGAGGGCGTCGGCGGCGGCTTCGCCCGGCTCGACGTGCCCGCCGGGCAGGTAGGCGTGGCCGCCCGGGACGGATCGGCACAGGAGCAAGGCGCCGTCGCGCCGGGCCAGGCCTCGCGCGATGATCTCG